>OMIH01000055.1 GCA_900299045.1 Methylococcaceae bacterium | reverse complement strand
TTTTCCCCGCCATTAAAAATTTTCGCCCAACTGACGGCATTGAATCATAAAGATTCACTTTTATCCCCGCATGGCTTAATACCTCTGCCGCCATCAATCCCGCAGGGCCACCACCAACGATAGCCACGACGGGATGATTATGTTGCCTCTGTTTATTTTGCAAGTTAAGCGGCTAATGCTTGATCTAAATCGGCTAAAATGTCGTCAATATGCTCAATACCAATCGATAAACGCACCATATCCTCACTCACACCAGCATTGAGCAGTTCAGCGGGTGAGAGCTGACGATGCGTCGTTGAGGCGGGATGGCACGCAAGTGATTTTGCATCGCCAATATTCACAAGACGTGTAATCAATTTAAGCGCATCTTGGAAACGCTCACCCCCTGCGCGTCCGTCTTTGACGCCAAATGTTAAAATGCCTGACGCACGTCCTCCTAAATACTTATCAACAAGGGGTTTGTCGCCATGATTTTCAAGACCGGCATAATTTACCCACGCCACGTTTGGATGATTAAGTAGAAAATGCGCTACTTTCAACGCATTGTCACAAATTCTATCCATGCGTAGCGCGAGTGTTTCAATGCCTTGTAAAATCAAGAATGAATTAAACGGTGAAATCGCCGCGCCTGTATTGCGCAATGGCACAACGCGAGCGCGTCCAATGTATGCCGCCGCCCCTAACGCCTCCGTATACACAACGCCATGATAAGACACATCGGGTTCATTTAAACGACGAAAACGCGCTTTATGTTCTGCCCAAGGGAATTTTCCGCTATCCACAATAATGCCTCCAATACTGTTGCCATGTCCGCCAAGATATTTAGTGAGCGAATGCACGACAATATCTGCACCATGTTCAATAGGGCGGCATAAATACGGTGAAGGCACGGTATTATCAACAATCAACGGTACGCCATGACGATGCGCAATGTCAGCGAGTTTTTCAAAATCCGTAATATTACCTAACGGATTGCCAATGGATTCACAAAAAATGGCTTTGGTTTTTTCGTCGATTAACGCTTCGAACGCGTCGGGCGTGCGGTAATCTGCAAAACGGGTTTCAATGCCGTATTGAGGAAGTGTATGCGCAAATAAATTATACGTTCCGCCATATAATGTAGACGCTGAAACAATGTTATCGCCTGCTTCTGCAATGGTCATAATCGCATACGTGATGGCCGCCATACCCGACGCAAGCGCTAAACCGGCAATCCCGCCTTCAAGTTCTGCCACACGTTTTTCAAGTACATCAGTGGTGGGATTCATAATGCGTGTGTAAATATTTCCAGCCACTTTTAAATCAAACAAATCCGCGCCATGTGCACTATCGTCAAACGCATAAGAGCTCGTCTGATAAATAGGCACTGCAACTGCTTTCGTTGTGGGATCTGGACTATAGCCACCGTGCACCGCAATCGTTTCAAGTTTCATAAAAATTGACTCCTCAAGTCTACGTTAAATAATGATTATTTTTTTACGCTATTTCTAACACAATCTTTCCAATATGTGCCCGATTTTCTATCAAGTCATGTGCGCGATACGCCTCCTTAAGCGGCAATACGGCATGAATAATCGGTATTATTGTTCCCTCTTCAAGCATCGGCCAAACATATTGATATAATTTCTCAGCAATACGTGCTTTAAATAAATCATCTCGCGCTCGCAAGGTGGAACCCGTAATGGTTAAACGCTTGAGCATAACAGGCAACAAATTCAATTCTGTTTTAAGACCTTGTTGCAACGCGATATGCACAAGTCGACCATCAAACGCCAACAAGCGACTATTTTGTGCAAAATAAGCAGCACCAATAATATCCAAAATCACATCAACGCCACGGTTTTGCGTGACATCTAAAACGACTTGAGAAAAATCGTTTTCATTGTAATTTACCGCCACACTCGCGCCCAGCTCTAGGCATCGCTGACATTTTTCATCGGTGCCTGCGGTGACAAACACGTTTGCGCCAAACGCTTTTGCCATTTGAATTGCTGTTGTGCCAATACCGCCACTTCCACCGTGAATTAATACCGTTTCCCCTGCCACTAATTGCGCACGATCAAAAAGATTGCTCCACACGGTAAAACACGTTTCAGGCAGTGCTGCGGCTTGAATAAACGTCAAATTTTGCGGAATAGGCAAACAAAGACAAGCAGATGCAAGACAATACTGCGCATAGCCACCGCCAGTGACCAACGCACATACACGCTCACCTACCGTTAAATGGGTGACGGATTCGCCCACATCAACCACAATTCCCGCGATTTCTAACCCTAAAATGGGTGACGCACCAACGGGTGGCGGATATAAGCCTTTGCGTTGCATGATGTCGGGATAATTGACACCGGCAGCCGCTACTTTGATTAACACTTGATGTGCGGCGGGTGTTGGAATATCGCATTGCGCTAATGTTAGAGTGTGATGTTGAATATCAATAATATCCATTTTGTAGATTACAGTCGGTAAGATTTCAAAATAGATTTCAGCAATACAGGATCTTGCAACGCCTCAAGTTCTTTTTGTTTTTCTTGAATTGCAAATTGTATATCACGAATATTGATAGATAAAGATTTTAATATGCTTTCTGGCGATAGTTTTGCATAAGGTGACATATTGAGCTGCATACGAAAAGGAAATTCAATTTCATCAATTTCTTGTTCTAATTCATGAAGTTGATCTTGCAAAATTTTGTTAAAGTGCTTTAGTCTGTCGTCAGCGAAGGTGTTTAATTTTTGCTGATCAATTTGCTCTACTTCAAGTTGAAGCGCGAGTAACAGTAACAACTCTTTTTTTCGATAAGCCTCATTGACGCGTTGCATCAGTGCTGTTTTTCGCTCACGTTCGGTTTCATCGGGTTCACGGTCTGGATGGAGAACAGTGACTAATTTGCGAAACACTTCTTGAATGGATTTACTGGTATTTTGGGCTTCTTCTTTTTCGCGTGCTTCTTTTTCGAGTTGTTTTGTTGTTTTTTTGCGTTGCTGTTGTTTACTTTTTCGATGTGCTTCACGCTCTTGCTCGGCTTGACGTTTGGCTTCTATTGCCTCTTGTAGATTTTCAAACGAGCTAAAATCAATACTTTCATCAAATTCCATATCGTACATTTCTTCAAATAACGATTTCATGGCTTGGCTAATGGATGAATTCATTTCTTCATTTTCAGCATCAAAATCCAAGTCATTATAACGATTATAAATAACTTTAAGCTCGTCGCGTCCTTCGTGAATTAAATCACCCGATAAATCGAGAATCAACGCTTTTAATTTGGCTTTATCTGTTTTTTTAAAGAAATTATCATGATATGCCGCGTCAAATAAATGCACTAATTCTACTCGACATTGTATATAACGATTCACAAAGGGCTGATATTCACTATGAAATCGTTGTTGGTATTTTGGAATGGCATTTTGCCAGTCTTGCAATATTTTTTTTTGTGCATCAATTTTTTTACTTAATGAATTAAACTTTTTTTGTGCTTTTGAAAGTGAATTCGTATTAATATCAGTATCTTGGTGGATATGTACGATTTTTGTTTTCATCACTTCATGTATCCGTCTAATTTGTCTACTTCAAAGCGATGGAGTGCTAACCATTGCAAGCCAATTACCGGAATGGCGGAGTCAATTTCATTTCGCAGCACCATTTGATACGCGTCAGTAAACGATACCGCACGAACGCAAATATCTTCGTTTTCATGTGCTAATCCATGAATTCCCCCCACATTTTCACTGTTCACAAGACCGCAAAATAACGAAATCTTCTCAGATGACCCGCCTGGTGAGAGATAAAATGTATTGATGGGAATCAGTTTTTCAACCACGCAACCCGCTTCTTCAAGCGATTCGCGAATAGCTACCTCTTGAGGGGTTTCGTTTTCTTCCATAATACCCGCCACAATTTCAATAAGCCATGGCGTATTGATGGGACTGTCGATTGCACCGACTCGAAATTGCTCAATTAAAACGACTTCATCACGCGCAGGGTCATACAACACCACCGCCACACAGTTTCCGCGTACAAATAACTCGCGCGACATCTCACCACTCCATCCGCCAGCAAACAACGTATGTTGTAGATGGTATTTTTCCATCTTGAAAAAACCATGATACATAACCGTTTTGTTTAAAATTTTCACGTCTTTTTTCATGATATAATGTCGATTATTGAAAGGGTTAAAAGGAAAAAATCATGCCGCACAATAGACCAATCTCGCCGCATTTACAAATTTACAGATTGCCACTGACCGCATTAATTTCGATTAGTCATCGCTTAACCGGTGTATTTTTAAGCATAGGTCTGCTCGGGCTGGTTTTTATCGCATGGCAAATCACGCTAGGTGAAGACAATTTTAATCAAATGCAAATCGCACTCAACACCTTGCCCATGTCTATTTTACTCAGTGGCTTTGTGTATGCACTCATGTTTCATTTGTGTCATGGTCTGCGACATATTCTGTGGGATGCTGGACGTACTTTTTCGCGTGAAAAATTGACGTATTACGCATTGATTGAATTAGTGCTGTCTGCTAGTTTAACGCTATTAATAATCAAGGGATTGATATGAAAAACCCACTGTTAACGCCTCATTTAGCGCATTTTCATTGGTTGCAACAACGTTTAAGTGCTTTATGTCTTTTGCCTTTATCGTACTGGCTGCTTATGTTTGCAGAGCGTTGCCTTCATGCAAGCTACAGCGAGATGTTATCATGGCTACATTTGCCTATAAATAAATATGGGTTAATCGCGTGGTTTTTACTAGTTTGTTATCACGGTGCACTGGGTATGCAGGTCATTTTTGAAGACTATATTTCACGCACACGTCAGCAACTGGCTATTTGGGTGTCAAACACCTTTTTTACGGGACTTGCGCTTGGTGCTGTTCTTTTTTTTGTTCAAATATAGAGCGCAACATTTATGTTAATTGACACACCTGCTTTCATCATAAGTGAAGCCACCTTAAAGACCAATCTCAACACCCTCGCCCAACTGCGTAAACACGCTGGCTGTAAAGTACTTTACGCGATGAAAGCGCTACCTTGCTCACATGTATTGGAGATGGCAAAATCGTTTGTAGACGGCTTTTCGGTTAGCTCATTATTTGAAGCGCAACTTGCGCGAGATGTGCTAGGCAAAGCCGGTGAAGTCCATTTAACAACACCGTCACTCATTGCCCAAGAGCTTTACGAGTTAACCACACTCTGTACCCATATCAATTTTAACTCATTAAGCCACCATGAACTGTATGCACCCATCGCAAAAACACAGACGCAGATAGGGCTTCGCGTCAATCCAAAATTGTCTTTTTTATCTGACAACCGCTTTGACCCCTGTCGTCCTTATTCTAAATTAGGCGTGGATATTGACACACTTTGGCAATCAAATCTTTTGGAAAAAAAAGAAATTAACGGTCTGCATTTTCATACCGTGTTTTCAGCTCATGATTTTACGCCACTACTCAAGACCATCGAAAAACTACGTCGCTATTTTGGTCATCAACTTGCACAATTAGAGTGGATCAATTTCGGCGGTGGCTATTTATTTCAGTATATTGATAATTATCAGCCATTTATTGATTTAGTCACCACACTTCGCAAAGAATTGAAACTAGACATTTACATTGAACCGGGTAATGCGGTGGTAGGTAATGCGGCAAATTTGGTTGCTAGTGTGATTGATTGTTTTGAAAGTGAGGGTAAAAATATCGTTATTTTAGATACCTCTGTCAATCATCATCCAGAAGTGTTTGAATATCAACGTATCTTAGACATGGATCTACACGATAACATGGGCAAATATGCCGCTATCATCGCAGGGGGGACGTGCCTTGCAGGGGATATTTTTGGTGAATATCGTTTGAGGCAACCATTGCACATTGGCGATAAAGTAACGTTTCATAATGTAGGTGCTTATAGCTTAATTAAAGCTCACCGATTTAACGGTCATAATCTCCCCCATATTTACGCCCAAACAAGCGAGGGCGAACTACGTTTACTTAAACACTACGGTTATCAAGATTACCAGCAACAATGGCTGATGCCAACATGATTGTTTACCCATTTTTAGCGAATGTGTCTTCCTATTTTGCCTCTTTTATTTTCCATTTTTGACTGTACCAATGACCACTAGAGATAGATTACTTCAAATTTTTCATGTACTTCCACAATCAGAGCAAAATGTCCTCCTTGCATTATCCGTCATTTATGCGCCGATTGGACAAAATCATCTCATTACCCTATTAAAAGCATCTGGGTTTGATAGCAATACAGTCAAAAATGTCAATCGGGATTTTTGGGAACGATTTCAAAAAATGGGCTTTGTTGTGCAACGTGAAGGGTGGGTCTGTCATCAAGAAATGATGGAGCCATTAATGCGTATTGCTGTTGAGCAACCCTGGTTTACAAAACTCATGCAGCAAATCATTATGGATAAAAGTACGTTTAGTTATATGCCTACCGAATATAACGTACTGCATCAAGTCAAAAGAATGCGTTTATTTCTCTATCAGGGTAATGAAACAGGATTTGCCGCCAATATAAGCTATTTATACGATAATTTTCATCGGTATTTTTTTGAACAAATTCACCAATTATTTTTCGCCAATTTTGATCCACTGTGGTTTGCCTCTCTACCCTCTAAAATTCGATTTTTAGTGTTAAAATATATGTTAATTGGTGATGGAATCAAACTAGATGATAAACAGCAGCGCTTATATCTTTTACTAGAAGAGAATTTTTCACAAGGCGTCCAATCACTGGAAATTCAACAGGCACTCATCGAGCACCGCTTGCTGCGTGGCATTGAAAAAGAGGCTAAAACATGGCTGCGTGATGATCACTCCGCTGACGGATTAAAACTACAGGCTTTTCTCGCACTCTTACATAATCAATACGACGACGCCCTCGATCTCTTTAATAGCGCACTAAAAATAGTACGAAAAAATAATAAACGTAACGCAACATTTGGCGGTATTTATGATTTTCTCTACGGTATATTGCTCTTGCGTACATGTCATTTAGCCAATCTTCAGCAGCTTCACGTTTATTTAACGCTATGTACTAAAAAAAATGTCGATATTTTTTATGCGCTAAACGAGTTGCTCCTTGATGCACTAGAGGTATATCAAGGGAAGAAATCCATCGAAAATACGTCATTATTTATTAAAAAAAACACGCCTTATGAACGCTTTGCGCAACTTCTTCTGATTTATTGGTTAGCTGAAACGGAGCGGTTAAGTACCCCAACCCAACAATCACTTTGGTTGTCACCGTTGGCAAATGATTGTCAAATAGCTCAAGAGCTTGACTATAAATGGTTTGCCGCGATGAGCGCTACATTATTAACACGACTCAATTATTCACATAAAGTCTGTGATAAAATAGCCAAACAAGTCGCTAACACCCCTTATTTAGCGTTAATTGATAGTTTTCCTCGCACCAGCGCATGGGAGCGTGCTTTAGAGGCGCTTTCTCAAATCAATACACCGCCAGCAACACCACCAAATACAGCCATCGCTCAATCACGGTTAGTTTGGGCATTGAGTATAGACGACGACAACGAGATTACACTTGAGCCCAAGGAGCAACGGTTAGGCAAAAATGGACATTGGTCAAAAGGACGTACGGTTGCACTAAAGCGTTTATATTCTGAACTAGAGAGCTTTCATTACTTGACCGATCAGGATATTAGCATTTGTAAACATATTCGATCCAGCCGCGTTCAAGATGGGTACTATGGCTATTACGCTGAATCCCATGTGTTTTCTGACGAAACGTTATTTGATGTTATCGGGCATCCCAACGTGTATTGGGCATCACAAATTCAATATGATTCCCCCATTGATATTCAAGCCGCTGCACCGCAATTATTAATAGAAGAAAAAAAACACGAAAATCAATTACATTTATCGTTAGTGCCCAAAATATTGCACGATGACAAAATAGTCGTACAAAAGACCGCCACCGGTGTTTTAGTCTATGCGATTAATGATCAACATCGCCAAGTCGCTCAAATTTTAGGCGAAGACGGCATCGATATTCCTAGCAGTGCGCGTGAGAAGGTGATGAATTCGATTTCTGCGGTGGCATCTACCTTGATTATTCAATCCAATATGGTCGGCATAGCAACCCAAGCACAAAGCGTGGAAGCGGATAATCGATTGCATTTACATTTGCAGCCAGTAGGAGAAGGGATTCATGTAGACATATTTGTACAACCTTTTTTTGATGGCGGCCCCCTTTATAAGCCGGCAAGTGGCGGTACCACCGTTTTAGGTGAAATTGGAGGAACGCAACTGCGAACAACACGCAATTTTGCTATCGAAAAAGACTATGTAGCAAGATTACTTGAAAAATGTCCTCACTTGCAATCGAATACCATGTTGAAATGGCAACTTGACGACCCCGAAATGGCGCTAGAAACACTGCTTAGTTTGCAAGATATCGCCGAATTCGCTGTACTCGAATGGCCAAAAGGCAAAAAAATCAAAATCAGCCGTGAAATGGGATTAACACAGGCACGTTTCTCCGTTCGCCAAGAAAAAAACTGGTTTAACGTCGAGGGAGATCTCGTTGTTGATGATGAAACCGTATTGGATATGCAGCGTTTAATGCACCTACTCGCCAATTCATCAGGGCGTTTTTTGAAATTGGAAGATGGGCAAATTATTGCACTGACCAACGAATTACGTCAGCGACTAGATGATTTATCCGGTCTAGGTGAAATGAAAGAAGATAAAATTCAATTTCACGCGCTAGCGGCGCAGACATTAGATGAACTCACACAAGGTATGAGTATTCAGGCAAGCAAGCCGTGGAAAGAGCAACTCAATCGCCTAGATAAATTAAGCGATTTTCATCCCAGCGTGCCCTCGACCTTGCAAGGTGAATTACGCGATTACCAGCATGAAGGTTTCCTTTGGATGAGTCGGCTAGCTTATTGGGGGGCGGGCGCTTGCCTCGCTGACGACATGGGGCTTGGGAAAACCGTGCAAGCATTAGCGCTCATTCTCTCACGCGCACCACAAGGGCCGACCTTAATTCTTGCTCCAACCTCGGTATGTATTAACTGGCTTGAGGAATGCGCTCGATTTGCCCCTACATTAAATGCACAGCAATTTGGTATAGGTGATAGGCAAACCATGCTTGATCATTTAGGTGCGTTTGATTTAGTGGTCTGTAGTTATGGTCTGCTGCAAACCGAGGCAGAACGTTTACAAAAAATCCATTGGCACACGTTAATTGCCGATGAAGCGCAAGCGATTAAAAATACACTGACCAAACGCTCAAAAGCAGCGATGGCTCTGCAAGCGGATTTCCGTTTAGTCACGACAGGCACGCCCATTGAAAACCATTTAGGCGAATTATGGAATTTATTTCATTTTATCAATCCCGGTTTATTAGGTTCGCTTAGTCGGTTTAATGAGCGTTATGCTAATGCCATTGAAAATCACCATGATCACGCCACGCAACAGCGGCTTAAAAAATTATTGCGTCCCTTTATTTTGCGGCGACTGAAAAATGACGTGTTAACCGAATTACCTGCGCGAACAGAGGTGACACTGCATATTGAATTAAGCCATCATGAACGCGCCATCTACGAAGCATTGCGACGCAATGCACTCAAAGTCATGCGTGAAATGACCACCCAATCGAGTCAGCAACTTCAAGTGCTTGCGGAAATTATGAAATTGCGTCGGGCGTGCTGCCATCCACGCCTAGTTATAGAAGACAGTGCCGTGAGTAGCTCAAAACTTCATGCTTTTGAAGAATTAGTGGATGAACTTTTAGACAATCGCCACAAAGCGCTGGTATTTAGCCAATTTGTGGGACATTTAGCCCTTATTCGTGAATTACTTGATAAAAAGGGGATTGTTTACCATTACCTTGATGGCTCAACCTCCGTTGCTCACCGTAAAAAAGCCGTGAACGCGTTTCAATCAGGGGAAGGTGATTTATTTTTAATTAGTTTAAAAGCAGGTGGAACTGGACTTAACTTAACTGCTGCTGATTATGTAATACACATGGATCCTTGGTGGAATCCTGCCGTGGAAGATCAAGCCTCTGATAGAGCGCATCGTATGGGGCAAAAACGCCCCGTCACTATCTATCGTTTAGTGACCAAAGATACGATTGAAGATAAAATTGTAGAATTGCATCATCTCAAACGTGACCTTGCAAACAGTTTACTTGAAGGCGGTGAAATTAGCGGCAAAATGTCAGTAGAAGATATGGTGGCATTACTGCGAGATACGCAGTAAGCAAGCTAAACATAAAAAGTAGATGCCCACACTAGACCGCATGGGCATCTATTATCAAAAATCAACAAAAGCAAACGCGACTCAATTACGCATTATTACTCGTTTACCACAACATTTTTCAGTACGCCTAAGCCGTCAATTTCAATTTTAACGACTTGACCGGCTTTCAAATAGCCACGCGGCTTCATTTTAACACCAACCCCACTTGGCGTTCCTGTTGTAATCACATCGCCCACCTCAAGTGTCATGGCTTGAGATAAATACGCAATCATTTCATAACAATTGAAAATCATGTGCTGTGTATTTGAATTTTGACGTAGTTCATCTTCTACCCATGTTTTTAAATTCAAATTATGGGGATTTGCAATTTCATCAGACGTTACAAGCCATGGACCTAAAGGTCCATGCGTATCAAATGATTTCCCAAGTGTCCATGTCGGTGAGCGAAATTGCCAATCGCGCATAGTGATATCATTTGCAATCATAAAGCCTGCAATCACCTTAGGGGCGTCTTCAATTGACACGTGTTTGCATTTTTTCCCAATGACAAACGCGAGCTCACCCTCATAATCCATTTTCTCAGAAATACGCGGTAATACGACATCAGCGTCAGGACCCACAACACAACTACTTTGTTTTGTGAAAAAAACAGGATATTCTGGTTTTTCTAAATTGGTTTCATCAATATGATCGGCATAATTTAACCCAATCCCCAAATATTTACGCGGACGAGGAATAGGCGCAAGCAACTGTACATCGTCCAAATTCAAACGATGCAGACCACTATCAATTAAATGTTGCATCTTAGCTAACGCGCTCTCACCTTGCTCTAAAAAAGCAATCATCTCCAAAGGTAAGGAACTATCACCAATGCCATCAACAACGTGCGTATCAACTACCGCACCTATGCGTGTTAATGCTTGGTATGTAAATGTAACCAATTTCATACAAATGTTTCCTCAATGAGTTGTTGGCGTGCATGAGCAATCGCTGCTTTAACAGCACTTGGCGCGGTTGCACCAATATGTGAGCGTGAAGCAACCGAACCTTCAAGTGAGAGAATATCAAAAACCTCTTCACCGATAAGCGCAGAAAAACCTTGAAGCTCAGAAAGCGATAATTCGGATAAATCGCGTTTTGTTTCTACGCCAAGACGTACTGCTAATCCCACAATTTCATGTGCATCGCGAAATGCTAACCCTTTTCTTACTAAATAATCGGCTAAATCAGTTGCTGTTGCAAAACCTTGCTTTGCTGCACGGTACATATTGTCCTTTTTAGCCGTCAAATGCGGTACCATATCCGCGTACGCGCGTAGGCAATGATGAAGCGTATCAACCGTATCAAAAATAGGCTCTTTATCTTCTTGGTTATCTTTATTGTAAGCAAGTGGCTGACTTTTCATGAGCATCAAAAGTGACATTAAATGCCCCGTCACGCGCCCTGATTTGCCACGCACCAATTCGGGTACATCAGGATTTTTCTTTTGTGGCATAATGGACGAGCCCGTACAAAACGCATCGGGAATATCAATAAAATCAAATTGTGCGCTTGCCCACAAAATGAGCTCTTCGGAAAACCGCGATAAGTGCATCATCAAAATACTCGCGCTGGCGGTAAATTCAATGGCAAAATCACGATCACTCACTGAATCAAGCGAATTATGTGTTGGACGCGAAAACCCCAGCAACTGCGCACTCAAATGACGATCAATGGGATAACTGGTTCCCGCTAATGCCGCAGCTCCCAAGGGAGATACATTTAAGCGTTTAGTGCAATCACGCAAACGCTCACTGTCACGGCAAAGCATCTCAAACCATGCCATTAAATGATGCCCAAAGGTAATGGGTTGCGCTACTTGTAAATGCGTAAAGCCGGGCATAATGGTATCGGTGTGTGCGTCTGCTAGCGTGAGAATAGCGAGTTGCAACCGTTTTAATTCTGCTAAAATGGACGTAATTTCATCGCGCAAATACAGACGAATATCCGTTGCCACTTGATCATTGCGTGAGCGACCGGTATGCAATTTTTTACCCGCCATACCAATTAAATCCGTTAATTTTGCCTCGATATTCATGTGAACATCTTCTTGCTGAATTGACCATTCAAATTCACCGCGTTCGATTTCACCACGGATTTGCGTTAGACCATCTACAATCAACGCCAACTCAGCTTGTGTTAACACGCCAACATGGCAAAGCATCGTCGCGTGTGCAATAGAGCCTTGAATGTCTTGCTGCGCCATGCGTTTATCAAAATCCACCGATGCCGTAAAAATTTCTACGAAAGCATCCGTAGCCTCTGCAAAACGGGCGCTGGAAAGTTTTTGAGTGTTAACATTCATAAACAATTAAGAGGTTGCAAAAGAAAAGAAAAAAATGCAAGGTTAACGCAGTAACCTTGCCTTCATAATGATAATGATAAAATGGCTATTATTTGTGGAGTAGAATTTTACTGGCTGAATCAGATAAATTGGGAATAAACTCAGCATCTCTTGCTAAAACCGCATTGATTGATAGATAGTCAGCAACGGGCGTGGAATTACTGCTAACCAAAATCACCGGAATATTTTTGTTTCGAGAGTTCGATTCACGCAATGCCGCCACTAACGCCACGGTATTTAAATCGGGCAATTCTCGCGCGGCAACAATTAAGTCAAATGGTTCGTGCAATAGGCGCTCTAAAGAAGGCATTCCACGCTCTTGCATCACAATACGCAATCCCAACGCACTCAATACACCTTGACACATTTTGCGACGTGAAGGTGAAGGCTCAATTAACAAAACCGAAGCATGATTTGGCATGCTGGATTTTCGCAATTCTTCAAGGCTATGTTCAATATCGTAATAAGTGGATTTTTCAGAGCCAATTAAATCTGAAATTTGTTTAAGTAAATCAATATAGCTAAGAGCGTAACTAATACTAAGAGGATCGGTTGTGAGCGCGCCGCTACTCAAAAAACTTTCAAATTGATGACACACTGTTGTCACAATAGACAAACCAAATTGACTTCCAGCGCCTTTTAAACTGTGAACGCGACGATACATATCGTCAAATGCCCCTTCACGACCCTGTTCAAACGCTAATACGCACTCCTCTAACATATCGCATCGCTCTGGGAACTCAGACACAAACTCATCACGCAACTGACTTAGCAACGTATCAAACTCAGCATTCATTTACCATCTCCCCTTTTGAATTCATCTTTCTTCGCTTATGCTCAACTTTTTAGGGGGTCAATTCATGACCCACTGTTACCACTTTTAAATCGTTCGTACCGCCTTTTGCGCCAATTAAATCGCCTTTGGTAATAATGAACTGATCCTCTTCTTTCGCAAAATCATAACGTCGCAATTGAGCAATGATATCACGATTTACTTCAACGTGGTTTTGCGCTTCATGTGAAAAATAAATTGGTGTGACGCCACGATAAAGCGTCGCTTTACCAAGCGTTTTTTCTTGACTACTAAATGCGTAAATGGGAATACTCGAACTAATGCGTGACATCAATAGCGGAGTGGTGCCTGACTCGGTAAGTGCGGCAATTCCACGTATTTGTGTATGGTTTGCCATATACATAGCCGACATTGCAATAGCTTCTTCAACCCGTCCAAATTGTCTATCAACGCGATGGTTTGACACTTTCACAATATCTTGTTTTTCAGCTTCAAGACAAATGCGGTGCATGGCTTCAACCGCTTTCACTGGATACTTGCCTGACGCTGTTTCCGCTGACAACATAATAGCATCTGTGCCATCGTAGACCGCGTTGGCAACGTCAAAGACTTCTGCACGCGTAGGAATCGCGTTTTCAATCATCGATTCCATCATTTGCGTTGCGGTAATAGCAACACGATCTAATGTGCGGGCGCGTCTAATGAGCTTTTTTTGTATCGCAGGTAAATTTGCATCGCCAATCTCAACCCCTAAATCACCGCGTGCTACCATGACAACATCTGACGCTAAAATGATTTCGTCCATAATGTCGTCATTCGCAACCGCTTCTGCACGCTCCACTTTAGCAACAATACCTGCATAACATCCTTCTTCTGCAAGTAGGCGACGTGCTTCATGTAAATCTTGTGCACAACGTGGAAAAGAAATGGCAACAAAGTCACAATCGATGATACCAATGGTTTTAATATCTTCTTTATCTTTTTCGGTTAACGCTGCGGCAGATAATCCACCGCCTAACAGATTGATGCCTTTATTGTTAGATAAATCACCACCCACCACTACAACGCACGTGATGCGACCTTGATGAATACCGGCAACATCGAGCACAATCCGCCCATCATCAAGTAATAAACGACTCCCCACCACCACTTCCTCGGCAAGGGGTTCGTAGATAAACCCGACTTGATGTGAGTCCCCTTCGTTTTCACCTAAACGTAAATCCAGCGCAAACGATTGCCCTTCCCTTAAAAAGACTTTTTTCTCTTTAAAGCGGGCAATTCGAATTTTGGGTCCTTGTAAGTCTGCCAAAATTCCCACACGTCGCCCCGTTTTTTTACTCATCTCACGCACTTGTTGAGCGCGTTTAATATGATCTTCTGCTGACCCGTGCGAAAAATTGAGTCGCACCACGTCAACACCTGCTTGAAATAACTCTTCCAATACACCGTCTTGATCGGTAGACGGTCCTAATGTGGCTAAAATTTTAGTACGTCTCATTGGCGACACCTTAAAATAAAATATAGAAAATACAGGAAAAATAAAATTTACGTTAATTTGAAAAATTCATGCGTTATTTTGCGTGCATTAGCGCTAACGAGGTATCCAGCATACGATTTGAAAAACCCCATTCGTTATCATACCAAGATAATACTTTGACAAAATTACCACCGGTCACTTTCGTTAATGACGATTCATAAATGGATGAAGCGGGATGATGATTGAAATCCGATGACACTAACGGCTCGTCGTTATACGCTAAAATACCTTTCAAAGCTCCTTGTGACGCAGCTTTTAAAATATCGTTAATTTCTTCTTTTGTGGTATTGCGCGTCGCCTGAAAAGACAAGTCAACAATAGATACATTAATGGTTGGAACACGCATAGCAAAACCGTCTAACTTCCCATTCATTTCAGGAATCACAAGTCCTACCGCCGATGCCGCTCCTGTTTTTGTGGGAATCATGGAATGCGTTGCAGAACGCGCACGACGCAAATCTTTATGATACACATCGGTTAATACTTGATCATTGGTGTAGGAATGAATAGTGGTCATTAACCCATGTTCAACACCAATGCTGTCAATGAGCGGTTTCACTAATGGCGCAAGGCAATTTGTGGTGCATGATGCGTTAGAAATAACGGTATCACTCGCTTTTAAAATATGATGATTGACGCCATAAACAATCGTTGCATCAACATCTGCGCCCCCTGGCGCTGAAATAATCACTTTTTTAGCGCCAGCGGCAATGTGCGCTGATGCTTTTTCTTTTGTTGTAAATAAACCGGTACATTCATGCACAACGTCTACTTCCAACTCTTTCCAAGGTAAATTGGCAGGATTACGCTCCGCTAAAACACGAATACGATCACCATTGATGACGATATAATCGCCATCCACGCTCACGTCAAAATTAAACCTGCCGTGCACGGTGTCATACTTTGTTAAATGCGCATTCGTTTTCGCATCGCCTAAATCATTAATCGCAACAATTTTAAATTCGCCTGTACGATTGGTTTCATATACTGCGCGAACAATATTACGTCCAATGCGACCATACCCATTGATTGCAATTTTTTGTACCATAAAAGTCTCCAGAAAAAATAAAAAAGAATAAAGTGCTCGCTACCATCGTAAAAAATAGCGTTATAAATAGGAATGCTATAACTATATCAAATGCAGCCCTAAAAGCGTATCACAAAAAAGCGTCAAGCCCATTTTCCCTGTTTTCACTCCATATCCGCAATTTCAATATTCAATGCTTTTGTTGACAATAACAATTCGCCAATAGACGCAATGAGCGAAAAAACAATAAATACAATACTGAGCGCAAACGCAATATTGCCTTGATATTGCATAGCAAAAAAGACAAATCCCATCGCCACCGTGCAGTGAATAATACCTAACACGGCAAATAATTCCATGGCTAAAATCAATCGTATGCGTTTGCGAAAACTGACAATTTGTTTTTGTGCAACAGGACTTTGCGTTTTAGAAAAAACATCGTGTTTTTCTCGAATACGCGATGCAATGGTTAAAAAACGATTGGAATAGGCTAAAAATAAAATCGTAATGGCTGGAAAAAGTAGTGCAGGGGTCGTAATTGAAATGTCCATCATGAACAATCTCTCCTAATATGCAAATTATCTTAAGGGTATAAACTGCAAAAAGCTTGATAAGCAGCAAAAGCGGCAATAACTAAAAAAAATGCACCACTTATTTTATGGAGCCAATTTAACGATATTTTTTGCAAAATAGCTCGCCCTGCAAGACAGCCTAAAATCGACGTACAGGCTAGCGCGGCAGTCGCGCCAAGCCAAATAGCAAGGGGCGAGAGCGTACTGCTCAGTGCGACGACTGCTAATTGTGTTTTATCGCCAAATTCAGCCACGATAATAAGCAAAAAGGTTGTAAAAAAAATATTATGACTGCGTTTAATCGTCGGTGTTTCGTCGTCATCGTCATCATTTACGCGCAATGAATGCACACCAAAACCAAAAAAGAGCAGTGCCACCACACTTGAAATTAAGTACGGTGGCAGCCAATGTGAAAGTTGAAAGCCAAATAAAACAGCCAACGTATTTAAAATAGCAAAAGCGAACACCGCCCCTAATGCAACAGGTATTGGACGATAGCGTGCTGCTAATGTCATGCACACAAGCTGGCTTTTATCGCCCATCTCAGCGGCGATAATCAACATAAAACTTGTCAATGCTGGTGCAGATAAATCCTGTAGAGAATGATTTTCAATAACAGTGAGTAAATTTCCATAAGTGCGTTCAAAAAACGCTGTTACAACCTCGTTCATCTATGTCTACTTTTTTTGTTAAATTAATTGAGTAAATTATCCAGCAGCATCATCACAACAAACCCGGTCATCAGCGAAAAGGTAGCGTAACGTGAGCGCCCTTGTGAATGCGTTTGGGGAATAATTTCTTCACTAATGACAAATAACATAGCCCCCGCCGCAAATCCCATCGCAATAGGTAAAATAGGCTCAAATACGTTCACCATGGTCACGCCAAGTAATCCGCCAACAGGCTCAACTAATCCCGTTAACATGGCAATGCCTACGGCTTTCCATTTATTGTAGCCAAGTCCCACGAGAGGTAGCGCGACCGCCAAGCCTTCGGGAATATTTTGTAATCCAATAGCACTGGCGAGCACGAGTCCATTGTTGATATCACCCGCCCCAAAACTCACCCCAACGGACATGCCTTCAGGAAAATTGTGAATAGTAATGGCAATGATAAATAGCCAAACTTTTTTTAATGAATTTATATTTTCTTCAGATAAGGCATCAAAATGCACATGCGGAAGTTGCTTATCCGCATAATGCAGAAAAAATGCGCCAATCATCATGCCCACCGATACGATGTAAGCCCCCTTCCCTGCCCATAATAAATCCCCATAATGCAATCCTGGCACAAGCAATGAAAAAGCCGTTGCCGCAAGCATCACGCCAGCGGCTGCACCTAGTAAGCTATTGAATACATTAGTTGAAATTTCTTTGAGCCAAAGTGCGGGCAATGCACCAATACCTGTTGCCAATCCAGCTAAAATACTCGCAAGAAAGCCAATAACCACTATCGAGCCAAAAAATACATATAGCAAACCAAAAACCACGCACTGCAACGCTAAGAATAAGCCAAGCCAACTACTATAACGTTGAAATGGTGGCAAATGTTGTATTTTCTGGACAGAGGGATTATTCACAATACGCGTTAATTGATTGTCTAACGATAATTGACAACGACGTATAAAAGAGAGGGAGAGCGACATACTATTTTCCTTGCTAGTGAAAAAAGAACGGCCACGTCATGACGTAGCCGAACATTTTTTTAAATGATACGCACCATGCTAAATCAATTCACCGAATGTGACCATTTCCAATTTTGGATTTCTGGCATATCTTCACCGTATTTTGAAATATAGTGCTTATGGTCAATCAATTTATTGCGTAATGCTTGTTTAATATAGACCGCTTGATCTTTAAAACGCGGTACGCGGTCAATAACGTCCATTGCTAAGTGATAGCGATCCACATCGTTCATGACAACCATATCAAAAGGCGTTGACGTAGTGCCTTCTTCTTTATAGCCACGAACATGTAAATGTAGATGATTGATGCGACGGTAAGTCAATCGATGAATTAGCCAAGGGTATCCATGATAAGCAAACACAACGGGTTTATCTGGTGTAAATAACTCTTGGAATTCCTCATCGGTTAAGCCGTTGGGATGCTCGGTATTGGGCTGCAATTTCATTAAATTGACGACATTGACGACGCGAATTTTTAAATCGGGAATTTCATGACGCAAAATATCCACAGCGGCAAGGGTTTCAAGCGTTGGAACGTCCCCTGCGCACGCCATCACAACATCGGGTGAATACCCTTTATCATTACTTGCCCATTCCCAGACACTCACGCCCGCTTCACAATGTTTAACCGCTTGATCCATAGTTAACCACTGCGGTGCTGGCTGTTTACCCGCCACAATCACATTCACATAATTACGACTGCGTAAAACATGGTCGGTTACTGATAAAAGTGTGTTTGCATCGGGTGGCAGAAATACGCGAATCACTTCTGCTTTTTTATTAACCACATGGTCGATAAATCCGGGATCTTGATGAGAAAAACCGTTGTGATCTTGACGCCAAACGTGCGACGTTAACAAATAATTCAGTGAGGCAATAGGACGACGCCATGGAATTCGATTAGTGGTTTTGAGCCACTTTGCGTGTTGATTGAACATGGAATCAATCAAATGAATAAACGCTTCATAACAAGAAAAGAAGCCGTGACGCCCCGTGAGTAAATACCCTTCAAGCCAACCTTGGCAAGTATGTTCACTTAAAATTTCCATGACGCGCCCCTCTTGGGATAAATCCGTATCGTCAGGTACTCTTTTTTCCATCCAAACCCGCGATGTTGCTGAGAAAATATCGTCCCAACGATTTGACGAGGTTTCATCTGGACCAAAAATGCGAAAATTTTTTTGCTCGTGATTGTCTTTCATGACGTCACGCAAGAATGCCCCCATGACGCGCGTTGCTTCTGCTTCAATGGCACCCGGTTGAGCAACATCAATAGCATAATCTCGGAAATTAGGTAATCGCAAATCACGCAGTAAAACACCCCCATTCGCATGAGGATTATCACCAATGCGACGCTGACCTGTCGGCGCAAGCTCTCTTAATTCAGCCAGTAGCGTCCCATTTTCATCAAATAATTCTTCGGGTTTATAACTTTTAAGCCAATGTTCTAAAACACGGATGTGTGCTGGATTGTTTGCTAATCCCGACAGTGGTACTTGATGCGATCGCCAGAAATCCTCTGTTTTTTTACCGTCCACGCTTTCAGGACCTGTCCAACCTTTTGGAGTACGCATAATAATCATTGGCCAACGCGGACGCTCAAAGTCACTTGTATTACTTGCGCTACGCCATGTATGTTGGATGTGTTTGATATCAGCTAAACACGCCTCCAACACCGCTGCCATTTTGGGATGCACTACTTGCGGATCATGTCCTTCGACAAAATGCACATCGTAGCCATATCCTTCAAATAATTTAACCAATTCTTCTTCGCTAATACGGCTAAGTAGCGTTGGATTGGCAATTTTATAGCCATTCAAATGCAAAATGGGCAGTACCGCGCCATCACGAGCAGGATTTAAAAATTTATTAGAATGCCATGATGCCGCCATGGGACCGGTTTCTGCTTCACCATCACCAATGACGCAACACGCAATCAAACTGGGATTATCAAACACATTGCCATAAGCATGTGACAACGCATAACCCAATTCACCGCCTTCGTGAATAGATCCGGGGGTTTCGGGCGCAACGTGACTTGGAATCCCCCCAGGAAAAGAAAATTGATGAAATAGCGCTTTCATCCCTTCTTTATCGGGTGAGATATTAGGGTAATATTCGCTATACGTTCCTTCAAGCCATGAATTCGCCACCATAGCTGGACCGCCATGACCAGGACCGCAAATGAAAATCATGTTTAAATCATGGGCTTTAATCAAGCGATTGATGTGTACATGAATAAAATTAAGTCCCGGCGTCGTTCCCCAATGCCCTAGCAATCGAGGCTTGATATGCGGCAGCGCTAACGGCTCTATTAACAACGGATTGTCTAGCAAATAAATTTGCCCAACAGATAAATAATTCGCTGCTCGCCAATACGCATTCATTTTTGTCTGCAATGCAGGATCAAGTTTAAAATTGTACGTTTTTCCCATTATTATTCCTCAGAAGTTTCATTAATTTGTTCAACATTGACTTTTTAACTTTCTCTACTGCTAAAACAGATGCTACAGACTGATTTTATCCTGCGAAGATGTCAAATACGCTTCAAGATACAAAAATCGCCCCTTTTTATTTTTTGGTATTAGACAACAAGGTCTTACTCATGCGCAACCCTTGATTAACGTAGGATTTAAAACCCACGCACCTAAAAAGCCACAAAAAATAATGCCGCATTAGTGACAAATTAAAGGCGATGAAATTTGCGTTTTTTTGTATATTGTCATTATCTCAGACCAGAGTTCGATATAATTGGCTAATGATTATCATTTTTTGG
>OMIH01000054.1 GCA_900299045.1 Methylococcaceae bacterium | reverse complement strand
TTGTTAACGGTTTTAATGCGCCACAGTAATAAAACATTACTGGCTTCTGCAAGTGTTTTAGTCGCCGTTTTTACGCTTGTTGTCCCACGCCTCGGCACGGAGTTTTTGCCTTATATGGATGAAGGCGTCATTTGGGTGCGTGCAAATTTTCCTGAAGGAACTTCGCTACAACAAACGTCAGCTTTTGGCAGTGATTTGCGTAAGATTGCATTGAGTTTTCAAGATGTTAAATTTGCTGCGGTGCAAACAGGACGTAACGACAGCGGCACCGATCCCTATCCACCTAGTCGTATTGAAATGATGGTGGCACCTCAACCTCGTGATACATGGGTACAATTTAAACGTAAACAAGAATTAATTGCCGCATTAGGAGAGAAATGTCGCTTAGAATTTCCGACAACGCGTTTCAATTTCACGCAACCTATCATTGACAGCGTCACAGAAGATGCAAATGGTACGTCAGCGAATATGGCTATTGAGTTTTCAGGTAACGATTCAGATGAATTATTAAAATTGGGTCGACAGACTGAAGCGTTGCTCAAGCGAATTCCTGGTTCGATGGACGTCAATATTGAACAAGAAGGTCCTCAGCCACAATTAATTATTCAGCCAGATCGTGCGTTATGTGCGCGTTACAATGTGAGTATTGAAGATGTTACGCAGTTAATTAACACAGCCATTGGTGGTGCACCCATTGGTGATTTATTTGAAGGTGAACGACGTTTTGATATTACAACACGTTTTGCGACCGAGCATCTACGCTCACCACAAGCATTAGGGAGATTACCGGTTTATAACGACAGCGGTATTCCCATTCCTCTCGCACAGGTAGCAAAAATTGAGATTATAGATGGACAAACCATGATTGCGCGTGCAGATGGTCGTCGACGTATTACGGTGCGAAGTGACATTATTGGACGTGATCAAGGTAGCTTTGTATCCGATGCGCAAGCGTTATTTAACAAAGAAGTGACGATTCCCGCTGGGTATCATGTCAATTGGCTAGGTATGTTTGAAAATCAGCAACGCGCCGCCGAACATTTTAAATTACTGGTACCAATGACTATTTGTGTGATTTATTTATTGCTATTAGCTATGTTTGCTTCGCAACGTGCAGCGATTATTTTATTATTGGCGATACCTTTTGCATTTGTTGGTGGCGCGATTGCGTTGTATTTAAGAGGAATGAATTTAAATGTGTCGTCTGGCGTGGGCTTTGCGGCTGTGTTTGGCGTCTCCATTATGAATGGTGTTCTTATTGTCAGAACGATTACCGAATTGCGTATTTGCGGTATGCCGTTAAATGAAGCTATTTTAAAGGGGTCGGTACGGTGTTTACGCCCCATTATCATTGCTGCATTGGTGGCTATTTTGGGATTGATTCCCGCTTCTTTGGCAACGGGATTGGGATCAGATGTTCAGCGACCTCTTGCCACTGTTATTGTGTGGGGATTGTTTAGTGCAACAACGATGACGCTGTTGTTAGTGCCGACACTTTATCAGCTATTTGCCCCGAAATTACCGATTGTTGATGCGCGAGAACGAGAATGGACGCAAGTGTAAATATAAAAAACGATACTTGTAGGGCAATCGGCACTATATCCAGTGCATCATTACTTGGCTAGCACATTAATTTAGCTGAATTTGATCTAATCTTTTGAGTGTATCTACGCACGCGTCCACTTTTGTTCTGTCCATATCGATATCTTGAACTTGCCAAGAAGGCGAATCGGCTTTTGTCAACATAGCAACTGCCCATTCGCTGTCTTTTCCTGTATGACTTTTCACCGCGTATGAAACGCAAGCCACTTTTTTATTTTTCGACATGATAGGTGTTTTAAATTGCGTTGATATTGGACGATTCATATAGTTGTTAATGGTGTTTTGCATTTCGCTTTCGTCGTTACCGCAAGCGAATAACGATAATGCTAAGAGAGGGATGATCAACATTTTTTTCATGAGCTTTCTCTTGATGACAGTTGTCTGTGTGCGGCTAAAAATGCAGCGTAGTGATATCGAAGTTGATCATGCGCATTACCATTTGGATGATTGCGATAGGCTTGTTCAAGGGTGCCTTGCACCGCTTGAGACCAAGGCGCATTAGGGATGCAATCGTAAAGCACTTTGCCGGCTATGCCAATCATATTTTGTCCTGCACTGTGCGTTGAGGTTATGCCATACGGATTTGCTTGAGGCAACGTGATTTGAGGGAGAGGCGCGATATCCGCCCAATTATTATCAGGTAAAAAGGTGAGGTCATCCTTATCGGCAAACGAAATCAGCAAAGCTGGACTGCCTAATAGGATAAGTAAAGCGTAAAGGGATGCTTTGCCATTAATAGCCAAGAATAAAATCCAGTGAATTACCGAAAATAATATGGCTGCGCTTATAAACATGATGGGAAAAATGTTTATTGGCAAGTCGATTTTTAGAAAAGATAGGCATAATTCAAAATAGCACGACACTGTAGCGGAAAAAACAACGACTGGAAAATAAGCAATACGAAATGCGATAC
Source organism: Methylococcaceae bacterium (assembly GCA_900299045.1). GTDB lineage: Bacteria > Pseudomonadota > Gammaproteobacteria > Methylococcales > Methylomonadaceae > UBA10906. Next base: position 627 of record OMIH01000054.1, on the reverse strand, counting down.
ATTGCAATAAAACGAATAGATAACGTTTGCGTCGTGTTGGTAATTTTTTGAGGTACGTTAACGAAACACCCGTAATGGCAACCAACCCTGCTAGATGAAACCCACTAAGCAGTTGCCATGCCTGGGAATAAGGATTGATTTCAACGCTCACGCCAAATCCCCCCAATAGAAGCAACATCAGTAAAAAATAGTTCATGTAGTTATCTCCTAACGATGAGCGCGTGACCATACATATAATGTGGATTCAATAAAAACACTTGTTAGTGCTTTTTTCATGCTCAATTAAGTAGTAGTTCAAAAGTTTTTTAACATTTTGTTCAGCTAAATTTTATTGTATATGAAGTGCCGATACTGCCAAGTATTTCATGTAGCGATTCTTGTAAATTTTGAAAAAATTGGTACGCAGAAAAAGGCATCCACTCATATTTTATTTTGCGCCAAAGAATTTCAATTAAGTTCAATTCAGGCGAGTAAGGTGGAATGTTGACAATAATCCATCCTTTGCTTGCCCACTCGTCGATATTTTTAGTGAATTCACCACTGGTATGAATTGGTGCATTATCAATCACGACCGCCATTGGACGTGTAATGGATGAGGCTAACCGATCAAAAAACTCAACAACAATC
>OMIH01000053.1 GCA_900299045.1 Methylococcaceae bacterium | reverse complement strand
TAGCGTTGAGGCTATCGCTGCTTTAGCCTCTTCCCCGAAAAATTCAGTTAGCGCAGAATTGGAATCCACTTCTTCAATGATTTTATTCCATGACATCGTCGCCATGGGATTTAAAAAGCCTTCCACCTCTTCTGAAATGTCGTAGTTCAGGCTTTTACCCAATTCGGGCAATATGTGCATTTTTTGAAGTTGTTGACGAAGGACTTTTGGTAACGCTTTTCTGATTGTGTCAAGCGCGTGACGAATATAGTCGTTTAAAGCTTCCTCGTCACAGTCGGGTAACTTTTCGCTATCGCGATAAGCGCGACCAAGCGTATCAATTAGCGGAATCCGTGGATCGCTAGCTGGTGGGGTAAAATAGCGTGCGCCTAAACTTTCAAAACCATTTTGAGTGATGGAAAGCGCTCTGGCGTTGCAGGGTTTGTCATCAAAGCCCCTACTTTTCAGCCAACGCATTGAGGTATGTACATACGACGCGGCTTGGCACAGTTTGTATAAGGGTTTGTCGCGCCCCGTAAAAGCAGGCAAATGTTTTTTGATATTAGGCGATAACTCAAATTTTTCCCCCGATATTTCAGCGCAAACTCTTGAAAAGACACTGCGTGTATCCATAAACCACGCAAAGCGCCTGAGTTCATCCAGATGCGCATCGGGTTTTAGGTAGTCGGCGGATTCGGGTAAACCGTTTAGCGAAAATTCCAGGCATAAAAATTCTCTATCCACGCCATCGTAGCGTGGTTCTAGCCAAAGCAGAAAATCTGCCCTAACAGGAAAGCCTTTATGCGCCATGATGGATTCAACGCAACGCTCTTGCTTAAAGATGATGGAAAAAGACGACAATGCGTCAGCGGTTTGGACATCGAAATCACCTTTTAATTGAGGTAATTGCAGTGGACACCATAATGCTTTGACGCTGTAATCTTCTGCGTCATATTTTAATTTGCGTAGGTATTCGCGCATGGCGGTTTGCCCAAGCCCCATGCCTAATTCGAATAGATGCTTGATACTTTCTCGCGTTTTATTTTTGAGATTTTGATCGACTTCTTGTAACGCTTTAGCCATGGCGTCATATACATCAGCGGTATCTTTGGTCGTCCAAGGCATTAAATTGACCGCATCTAGCTCATGCACGCCACTGGCAAGCAAGGCTGTCAGCACGCCTCTTTTGACCGCGATTTCGAACGCTTGTCCCCAAAGAGCCTGTCGTTGATTAAATTCAAGCATAAAACTTATCGACTATGCAGACTTTCCGTAACATGGGATAGCAAGGCAGGCAGTGAAAGAAAAACGCTACCTTTGCGCCGACTAGGGGGCAGTACTTCTATTTCCCCTGCCGCCTCACTAGATGAGGGTTGCATCCAGCTAAAGGGATCTAATACAGGTTTAAACACGCCACCATCTGGTTGCTTCTCTGCCTCCAAAAAATGAAGTCCGCGAAGGGTGTTTAACAAACCTTCACGCACATCCGGATTGGAACCCATCAAATTGGCATGAACACGCTCGCGCCATTCACTGCTTTTCACTTGATAATCGGCATCCCAAAAATAGGTACAAAATCCCGATTGTGGGCGAGCGGCATTATCATTGCCTGCAATGGCTAGCGTGGCAAAAGTGTAGATGGGAATGAGTTGTTTTAGTGTGCCCTCACCAAGGTCTAAGGCAAATTCATCATGGTCGGAAATTTGTACCGCCTCAAATGCTGATTCCTCTTTGGTGCGGGTGTGCAGACGGGTTGCGGGGAATACATCTCGCCGCAAAGTGTATACGCAGACATGCGGAAATTTAGTGGCAATTTCATCAAGCGTGGTGGTTTGCGTGTGGGGCGAATGCCGTTGTGCAGAGCGGTTTATGCGGCGATTACCAAAGTGACTGGAGATCAGAATAATATGTTCAAAACCAAGCGCCTGTAATCTTGAAACTTCTTCAACGATCAATTTAGGGTTTTTAATCTCATCGCGCGTTTCAACAACATGGGTTTGCATACGATCAAAGATCATGCGGTAGCCGATATCAGTTTGATTTGCAGATTCTGTCAAATACGTTTTAGCGCGAAATATAAAACCATCGGTATCATTGGTGACTGGATGATCGTCGCAAGGTCGAGTCGTATAAATAATTGCAGCAACTCTGCTCACAGTATGGCGGTGATGAGGTGTCATGATCAATGGAAAGGCAGCGGATAATGCAAAAGCAGCCCCCTTGGCTTTGTAATTTGTTTTATTGCCATCGGCAACCAATCCTTGCATTCGGACAGGTAAGTCGCGCATCAAAGCAGATTCAACTGCTTGTGAGATGGCGTAAATCCAGCGATCGCCTTCTTCTTTGGCGGCATTTTTCCCTTGTTCTTGAAAGCGAATCATTAACGCTGGCAAATGGGTATCGGATTGAGCGTTAAGTTTTTCGCTGATAATTTGGAGTATGACATAGGTTAGAATGGCTACAACCGCAGCTGCAGCTGCGCGATATTGGCGCTGATCTTCGTCCGAAAACGTCGGATGTTTGCGTAATTTTAAACGCTCAGGATCGTACCAAATATCAATTCCTGAATTCATGAGCCAAGAACGATCCACATTGACTCGTTGTGTTTTGTGTACAGGGGATTGATTTTCATCCACTCGCATGGGTCGCCAGGCAATATTCACGCACTGTGGCGGTAAATCTCGCTGAATCATCATCGTGGTCTTGTTATCGGTGCGGACGGAAAGTGTTCTTTCATATAACTGCGTGCGAACACGAACAGAAAATAAGGGGTCAATCACATCATCTGGCGTATTTGCAATTTGGATATGTTTGAACCACTCGATAGTTTCGGCTTGCCCTGATGGCGGCTTAATCAACGGATCATGGACACGACTTTTTGCGCGTTCAATTGATGTCCAATCCACAACACCTTGCTGAACAACGAGGTATAAATCCTTCACCGAGCGCTGTGCACGATTGATGCTGTTTTCAGATTTTGTGGTGAGCAACGCGACTAACGTGTTACTGAGTTCTTTAACATCTTCGCTCCATGATTGTAGATCATTCAATAAGTCGGCTAGTCCTAATCGACCTTGTTTTTTCAAATCATGCGTTAGCTGTGACGCTGCTGTTAGCAGTTCAGGTTGTTGAATTCTCGGATTTAAAACCAGCCATAAAAAAACGACTTCACTCAAATTTCTGCGCAATTTGGATGGCGGTATTTCAAAATCAGAATCCTCCAAAAGTGTGGCTCGCAAGCGGTTAAGTCGAGCATTAAACGCTGGCTCCATTTCATTGAGAGGATCTTTGCCATTGACTCGAAATCGGTAACTCACTTCCCGAACAATCGATACACCACGGGTTTGTAAATCAATCTTACGCGATTCAAATAATTGGGTGTTCCACTCCGCCCATACCGGCAAACAGTTGTAGAACAAGGCTTTTGTCAATTCTTGAGAAAGTGAAAACTCGGCAGCCAATCCAAAAGTTTGTGTTAGATCCAGATGAATTGAATGCGGTGATTCTGGAGCGCCAAAGTAGCCAAAGAGTAAATTGACGCGCTGAACATAATCGATAAATTTTTGATCAGCTGGCTTGGTAGAGTTCAATTTCTGGGTAGCTAAACTCTCCATAATGGCAAAACTGACGCGTAAGCGAACTCGCGATAGCGCCTCATCTTCTAGGAAATTCAAAAAGCGAGTGATCTGACTATCCTGTTTATCGAAATCTTGTCGTGAAAGGGCAATGATTTTTTCACGCTGCGAAGCATCAAACTCATCATCTCGATGAGACTGGGTTTCCGAAATACTGTTCGCCATGCGATCAAGCCAATCTTCAGCTTGAATTTCTTCTTGAGCCGATATGACACGTGCGACCTCTTTGTCATGACGATCTTTACGGTGATTGCTGTTGGTAAACGCCATGGCAACCATTTTTGCAGACCATGGCTTAAAGACATTTTCGCATTTGGTGTGGGTAGATAACGTCGTAAATACTGATGCTGGATCGTTGATCAACAAATTATTGATAGAAACATCTAAGTTAGCGATTTCAGCCTCAATGAGCTGTTTTAGTTGGGTCAAATACTGCGACACTTCTTGGATATTGTCTTTGAAAAGCCGTCCACCCAGTTTTGCAGAAAAACCTTTGGGAGGACTGGTGATATCTCGTAAAAATCCTGTGTCAGCACCCTGTTTAAATAAGGCTTGCAAGTCTTTTTGTGCGAGAAATCGTCGTAGTATTCCGTAGGTATTAATACCTAAACGATTATTTTTTTTATCGAATGAGAGCACCGACCAATTATAGACTGAATCAGAGGGATTTTTATTTGGTGGATAGGCTTTCACCATATAGTGAATCAAGGTAGCAAGATCGGTCGATGGAATTTGTCCGCGTGCATACACGGACGCTCCACCTTGTTGTGGGTGTTGCGACATTGGCTTTCTCCTCATAGATTAACCTTTTACGGGTCACATCGCCCTCTTGTATTTGCCAAATACGATTTAGAGAGCGGAATTAATTTTCTATGTCTTGCAGTCTATAGCAGATCACGTCATTAAGCCAGTATTTCACTTGATATGTATACCAAATTTAATTTTGATGAAAACAAAAATATCTCAAATCCATTCCCGATTCAGACGAATTTGAGTTCGATAAAAAATTTTTCCAGATTGTTTTTTTGTATTTAAAGTAAACAGTACCCATTTGCTTTCATTTTTTTCTTAACATAAGCCATTTTTTTAAAATATAGTACGAATTGAAAATTATCCGTACTATATCCGCTCTAAACATTAAAAAATAACACGTTAAAAATCATGACAAACCCACATAAACTCTCACATCGTTTCTGCGTCGCCCCGATGCTTGATTGGACGGATAAGCATTGCCGTTATTTTCATCGATTATTGTCAAAAAATGTGTTGCTCTATACTGAAATGGTCACAACAGGCGCATTGATTCATGGCAATGCGCAGCGTTTTTTAGACTTTAACACTCAGGAACATCCTGTTGCTTTGCAGCTTGGCGGCAGTAATCCTCGTGATTTAGCGATTTGCGCCCAAATGGCGGAGTCGTATGGTTATGATGAAGTCAATTTAAATGTGGGGTGTCCAAGTGATCGCGTTCAGAATGGAAAATTTGGCGCCTGTTTGATGGCAGAGCCTCAATTAGTGGCGGAGTGTGTTGCTGCAATGCGGGCAGTTGCCAACATACCAATCACCGTAAAATCAAGAATTGGCATTGATGAGCGTGATTCGTATGAGGAACTCACGCACTTCATTGAAACGGTTTCACAAACTGGGTGTGAAACGTTTATTGTTCACGCCCGTAAAGCGTGGTTGAAAGGATTATCACCCAAAGAGAATAGGGAGGTTCCGCCACTGCGCTATGATGTGGTATTTAATTTAAAGAAAGATTTTCCTTTGCTTGAAATAGTTATCAACGGTGGTATCACGAGTTTAGAGCAATCGCTCGAATTATTGCAGAGCGTTGATGGGGTTATGCTTGGACGTGAAGTCTATCAAAATCCATATTTGCTTGCGTTTGTGGATAATATATTATTTGGCGAAACCAGGGCGGTGGATGAAAGAGAAGAAATTATTGCGCAATTACTTCCCTATATAGAGGGGCAAATGGAATTGGGCGTTCGACTAAATAGTGTCACTCGGCACATATTGGGACTCTTTCATGGTGGATATGGCGCAAGATTGTGGCGTCGTCATTTAAGTGAAAATGCTTTTAAAACAGATGCTTCGGTAAATGTTATACTTAATGCTTTAGAATTAACGAAAAATAAAAAATAAAAAGTATTGACGGAAGAGAAATAGGCTGTATAATACTCGGAATGAGCTGCAGAGACGCAGCGAAAAAGCTCTTTAAAAACTCAATCAAAATAATTTGTGTGGGTG
>OMIH01000052.1 GCA_900299045.1 Methylococcaceae bacterium | reverse complement strand
TCATTGGTGAGTCCTTCCTCTTCCTGTACCGAAAGCAGTTTCTTTCTAAATTGCCCTGCGTATGCCATATCAACTTCCAAATAACCCATTATCGCACTAAATTATCATGCGTTAGCTATATAACGCCTTTTATTGAATGGATCGTGGAGGGTATGGCACTTCCTAAGAATTCAGCTATACACGATGGCATTACGATTGCCACGCAAGGCATGGGGCTGGGTGTTTCAATAAACTATGGAAACAATTTGAAAAACTAAATATTCACAATCACGTTATGACTTGCCCTGCTAATGGCTACATATAAACATCGTAGCGCTTCTTCACGATTGGGATTGGAAAGAATATCTTGCGCATCAACAAAGACATTTTCAAATGTGGAGCCTTGTGATTTATGTACCGTCATGGCGTAAGCAGGGCGAATATCGGTGAAAATGCGCTTAATTTTCCAATAATCAATCCAATCAAAATACGTTGCGGATACATTTTTCGCCATAAATTCCAGTAATCTATCCAATGCTTGCTTATTGTCGGTGACGATAAAACTCATACGCTCTTGTTGCCCGACAATGCTACAGGTGACAAAATAGCGCGATAAGGTAATAGTATTAAAATGAAAGCCGTTAGTGATATGTTTTCGCGTTGGCGAGAAGGTATAAGGATCGAGTGGTTGAATGTGTTCAATTTTTCCCTCCGATTCTGTGCCAATAAGAATTTTATCCCAGCCTTTTTCAAGTTTGGAATCCAGCCGAATAGACATCTCGGTGCTAATGGCGTGTAGGGGATTTGAAAAAACAATCGGTTCCCCAATAGCAAAAGGCTGATTTAAATCAGCGTAACGCAATTTTTGAATTTTTCGGTTGTAAAAATCCACGGTTTTATTTCGCCATGCAACCACGCGGTACTTATCAAAATCTCGATCAAATTTTGCATTACTAAACGCGGATGGCATCCAACGTGTAAAATGTCGACCGGGCATAACGTGAACACCGATATTGCCTGCTTCATTAGTTAACGATTGTAGTGGTGGCAGTGTCATTGCACCATTTTCAATCGCTTCTCGAATATCGCTGCATAAACCCAAAATTGGATTTTCACTGCGCTGGCGCATGACTTTGGTTAAATAATAACTATTTTTAAATGTAAATGTCAGCGATTTTTTCTCGCCAATTGGGGGGAGTTGCGCGTCATCTCCCATCATGATGAGTTGAACACCGTCCATATCGATTGCGTTATGAAGATAATTAAGCAATTCTTCATCAATCATCGATATTTCATCAATGACGACTAAATCAAAATGATCTATGCTACTTTTACCGCTACTGGTGAGGATTTCTTTACCTCCACGCGTTTCAATTTTTAAACCCAGTAGCGAATGAATTGTGACACATTTGACAGCTAACCCTTGACGCTCGGACATCGTTTTTAAAACGCGTACTGCTTTGTTGGTTGGCGCAGTAAAACAGATTTTTAAATTTTGAGGAAGAAGTTCAACTAAATGTTGAATAGTAAAGCTTTTGCCTGTTCCTGCGGGACCAATTAAACAAAAGATGTCTTCACGACCTTTTTTGACAAAATCGAGCATCGCATCGATAGCAGCTTGTTGTTGATCATTTAATGTCATTACATTTTTGTGTAGGAGTAAACGTTATCGATGCAGCAATTTAATAGACATTGCCTAAAAAATCACGCTTACCAATTTCCACGCCATTGTGGCGCAAAATAGCATATACCGTACTCACGTGAAAATAGACATTGGGTATCACAAAATCGAGCAAATAGGGAAGTCCTTGGAATGTCACGGTTTTATCACGGATAAGAAAGACAATGGTATTTTCTTCTGAACCATTAATTTGCTCGGGTGTGCTTGCCTGCAGTAACGCGAGCGTTTTGTCAATGCGTGTGAGCAGTTGAGCAAACGTAGATTCATTATCTTCAAATTTAGGAGGCTCAATGCCTGCTAGACGCGAAACAGCCCCTTTTGCCACATCTGTTGCAATTTGAACTTGCTTGACTAGCGGATACATATCGGGATAAAGACGCGCATTGATAAGAACAACAGGATCTATTTTTTTATTTTCCGAATAAAGCATGGCTTTTTCGAGAATAGCGCGTAGATTCAATAAACTACGAATCATAGGGGGAACAGACGCTGTGTACATTGAAATCATAAATCATTCTCCAAAAATCAATAATCGTATTATGTGATGTCAGTATTGATGTTATTTAAACCAAATAGCCGCGCAAATCATCACCGCCGCCGTCAAAATTGCCCAGAGCTGACTGCGCTGTTGATTGGCTATTTGAAGGCGTAATAAGGCAAGTTCACGTTGCTCACGTTCTGCGCGTTGCTGCGCATGAGCGGCGTTATCGAGTGTTTTATAAAGCAACGAGGGAATGTCGGGAAATTGATCTGCGAATTCGGGAATTTGTTTAATCAATTTGTTAATTTTCGCTTTGGGGCTTAAACGTTCTTGAAACCAACTTTCTAAAAACGGTTTTGCGGTTTGCCATAAATCCAGTTCAGGGTAAAGTTGACGACCTAATCCTTCAATATTGAGCAAGGTTTTTTGCAGCAAGACTAACTGAGGTTGAACGTGCATATCAAAGCGTCGCGCGGTTTGAAATAAACGTAGCAGCAGTTGCCCAAACGAAATATCTTTGAGCGGCTTTTCAAAAATGGGCTCGCATACACTACGAATGGCAGCTTCAAATTCTTCAATGCGCGTACCTGCTGGTACCCAACCAGATTCAACGTGCATTTCAGCAACACGACGGTAATCTCGATTAAAAAATGCTAAGAAATTTTCAGCTAAATAGCGCTGATCTGAATTCGATAGCGTGCCGACAATACCGAAATCCACTGCAATATATTTATCAGGTAGTTCTACAAAAATATTACCCGGGTGCATATCGGCATGAAAAAAATTGTCGCGGAAAACTTGCGTGAAAAAAATTTCCACACCACGTTCCGCAAGCACTTTGAAATTAGCACCACCTGCTTGCAGTTGTGCAATTTCGCCAACAGGAATGCCGTAAACACGTTCCATGACAAGTACATTTTTGCGTGTAAATTCCCAATGAATTTCAGGAATATACAGGCTGTCAGAACGTTCAAAATTACGACTCAATTTAGCCGCATTTGCCGCTTCGCGCATTAAATCCAGCTCATCTAAGGTGGTACGCTCAAATTCCGCCACGACTTCTTTTGCGCGTAAACGTTTTGCATCTACCCAAAAACGCTCGGCAATGCTCGCTAATTCATAAAGCAGGGCAATATCTGAGGCAATACGCGGTGCAATATCGGGGCGAACCACTTTGACAATGACTTTTTCACCTGTATGCAAGGTTGCCGTATGCACTTGCGCCACTGACGCAGAGGCAAGCGGTACTTCATCAAACGTAGCAAAGGCATGTTGAACCGACGTGCCTAATGCTTTTTCAATAATGTTCACTGCGTCCGCGCTGGCAAAAGGCGGAACTTTATCTTGTAGTTTGACTAATTCATCCGCAATATCGTCAGGCAATAAATCCTTGCGCGTTGACAGTGCTTGACCAAATTTGACATAAATTGGCCCTAAATCTTCGAGTGTTTTGCGAATGCGGACACCACGCGTATCGGCATCACGTTTTAAACGGGCATATGGTGAAAAAAGAGCAAAATAGCGAATAGGTCGAAAGAAGGGCGTTTGCAGTGCTAATTCATCTAAACCGTGACGAAGTAGAACCCAATGAATATGAACAAGACGAAAAATGATTTTTAGGCGCATTGAATAAAGACGAGTAAAAAGGTCAAAAAAAGCAGACGCAAAGAAAAGAAAGTCGGTTGTTTTTATCGCGTATCAGTGCCTAAAGCACCTGTGTTATGACTCAGTGGTGACACGCCATAAGGCAATGTTAGTTTGTCATCATCTAAGCCTTGAAGTGATTCATAACGCACCACATCAAAAATAGCGCCAGCAATGCGTTCGCGTTCAATAACCGTCAACCTCTCGCTGGCGCTGATCATATTTAGTGTAAACCAAACTCTGAAGGCGTTAACGTCAGTTCTTTAGCGATTTTGCTAGCAACCGCTTGCTCGTGAGAATCAAAATTACCATCTGACGAAGCAATAGCAATAATCATACGAACGAGTAAACGCCCCGCCTCTTCATTGTTTTTCATTTTACCAATGGCTAAAAACGCTTTGGCTTCCCCGATATCTTTATCAAATTCAATTTGCCCCACAAACTCCTGAAAGGCTTTAATCACATCACTGGTCGTAAAAATGGATAACGCATCGTGATTTTCAATGAATTTAATCATTTTTTGCTTTTCTTCGGAGCTAATATGCCCATCAGCCATTGCGATAAGCGCAGACCCCGCCATGGCGGCATCTAAAAAATCTTTATTTTTAAATTTTAGTGCCTGTGTTTTCAATTCACTGGCTTTACTTTTTAACTCACTGAGAAAATCGTTGAAATTCATAAAATTCACCTTTTAAAAACGTGGAATGGACTCAATGTTAGAGAAAATTTATTTTTCTTGTGCATTGTACCGTGAATTAGTGAAAAAATAAGGGATTCAATGGGGTAATAATTTTTTATGCGTATGAATTGACATTAAAATGCCAAATCCAGCGCATAGCGTCACAATCGATGTACCGCCATAACTCACTAAAGGTAGAGGTACGCCCACCACAGGGAGTACACCAATGACCATACCGATATTGACAAACACATACACAAAAAAAGTAAAAGCTAAACTGCCTCCAAGTAAACGGCAATAGGTATCGCGTGCTTGCGCTGCAATATAGAGGCAGCGACCAATAATAAGAAGATACAAAATCAGCAAGCTCACACAGCCAAACAAACCAAATTCTTCCGCAAAAACCGCAAAGATAAAATCGGTTGAACTTTCGGGCAGAAAGTCGAGTTCAGATTGTGTACTGCCCAGCCATCCTTTTCCATACACACCGCCTGAGCCAATCGCAATTTTGGATTGAATAATATGATAACCGCGTCCAAGTGGGTCGGCTTCAGGGTTCAAAAACGTGAGGACACGGGCGCGTTGATAATCGTGCATAAAATGCCAAAGAATCGGGGTTAATGCGGTCAATAGCGAGCCAATCCCAATAATAAACCACCATGAAAGACCAGAAAAAAATAGTACTGCTGCGCCAGAACTTGCCACCAGTAACGCGGTGCCTAAATCGGGTTGCTTTGCAATGAGCAGTGTTGGCAAAATAATAAGTACGCTTGCAATAAGTAGTTGCTTTGGTTTAGGCGGGAGCGCATATTCAGCTAAGTACCATGCAATCATCATAGGCGTGGTAATTTTAATCATTTCAGAGGGTTGAAAGCGAAAAGCACCGAGTTCAAGCCAGCGCTGTGCGCCTTTGCCAATTTCGCCTAAAATGAGTACCGCGAGGAGCAGTAAAATACCTAAACTAAATAAAATCACCGACCAGCGTCTGAATTGATAAGGGTCAATATGTGCCAAAAAAATCATTAACGCAAAAGCCAATGCAACGCGCATTGCTTGGCGAATTAGTACATCAATACTTTGCCCACCCGCGCTGTAGAGAATCACAAAGCTCAGAATAGAAATTAAGACTAGCGTGACAAATAAAGGAATATCAATATGCAATTTGCGCAGAATGTGACCGATAAACGAATGTTTCTCAAAGTCTTCATGACGGGTTTCAATGTACATTGATGCTCTCCAAATATTGTTGAATCACTTTATCTGCAATGGGCGCGGCTACCGAGCCACCATGTCCGCCATTTTCGACAACAACGGCAACGGCAATTTTAGGATTATCTGCAGGCGCAAAGGCGATAAATAGCGCATGATCGCGTAATTTAAAATCAATCGCATTTTCGTTATAACGTGCTTCTTGTTTGATATTAAAGACTTGTGCGGTACCGGTTTTACCCGCTATTTGATAATTAATATGTTTGCCGATGTTTTTTGCCGTGCCGTGTGAATCGTGGACAACATTGACCATAGCATCAGTAATATGCGCAATATTCACACTTTTGAGTGGAATGGTTTTTTCAATGGTATGGGCATTGTCTTGCGTTTGTGTTGGACTCGCAATTTTATCGACAAGAAACGGTGTAACGGTTTTTCCACCATTAGCCAGAATAGCGGTGGCGCGAGCAAGTTGAATAGGTGTGACTTGCAGATACCCTTGACCAATACCGGTAATAAGTGTTTCTCCGGGATACCAATTTTGATTTTTTTGCTGTTTTTTCCACTCACGCGAGGGGAGTAAACCGGTTTTTTCGCCGACTAAATCAATACCGGATTTTTCACCAAAGCCGAATTGCTGTAAAAAATGGTGCATTGTGTCAATGCCTAACACAGAGGCTAAACTGTAAAAATACACATCACACGACTCTGTAATCGCTTCACTCATGCCAACCCATCCATGACCACCGTGTTTCCAGTCACGGTATTTATGGGGGACATTGGGTAATTGATAAAAACCAGGACAATAATGTTTCTGCTCAAACCCTACCGCGTTATATTCAAGACCCGCAAGCGCAACAAAGGGTTTCATCGTCGAACCGGGGGGATATAATCCTCTTAATGCGCGATTGTAGAGCGGTTGATTTTCCGAGGATTGTAAATTTTGATACGCATCGTAATCAATACCGACCACAAATGGATTTGGGTTAAAACCGGGGCGACTAGAAAACACTAATACGCCACCTGTTGTCACGTCTAGCGCGACGACAGCGCCGTTATACCCTTCAAGCGCATCATAGGCGGTTTTTTGTAAATCAATATCGAGTGTTAAATGTAAATTAGCCCCTGAAACCGGTGGCACCGTATTGAATGTATTGATTGCGCGTGATTGCACATTGGTTTCAATTTCTATATACCCTGTTTTGCCGTGCAACTGTGTTTCATAAAAACTCTCAATACCCAACTTACCGACATGGCTTGAACCGCGATATTCGGATAGGGATAATGTTTTCATTTCCGCTTCGTTGATGCGACTCACATAGCCCACGACATGCGCCGCTAAATCACCGTAGGGATAATTTCTAACTAGACGTGAGGCAATATCAACGCCTGTAAAATAAGGGCGTACCACCGCAAATTTGGCAATTTCTTCGTCCGTCATACTGAGGAGCAAGGGCGTGCTGATAAAACGTTTTTGATGTTTGCGTTGTTTTTGAAATTGCTCAATTTTTTCATTGGGAATATTGAGTAATTTTTGCAGTTGCGAAAGCGTGGCATCCATGTCGCTAATTTGTTCAGGGGTAAGCTCAAGGCTAAACGATTGTGTGTTCTCAGCAAGAATTTTACCATTGCGATCGTAAATCATACCGCGAGCAGGGACGAGCGGTTGAATTTTGACACTATTTTCTTTTGCGAGTGTGGCGTAGTGCTCATGCCCGACAATTTGCAAATAAACCAGTCGAACAACTAGACCTGCGGTTAGAAAAAGAACGATAAAGAAGGCGGCAATAATTCGATTAAAAAAAACGCGGTTTTCAACAGAATTATCTTGAAGGCTATAGGCGCGTGGCATAACTGTGAAATGTGACGGGTTAGAGCCGACGAATTGAACGCATGAGTTGATAAATGAATGGCCACAAAACTGTACCGCTCAAAATGGGTAGCCAAAATATACCGCTAATTTGCATGGTAGCATGCACATTTTTAAACCAAAACAGCAGTAACTGCGCAAAAAGTAAACACAGAAAAACAAAAGCGCTTTGCTGTACCACAGGAAATTGACGTAGTTGTCTATGCCACATTAAGCAGGCATAGATGACCAGTGAATAAATTAACGCATTTTGTCCAAAATGCCGCCCCATTAATACATCCACTAAAATCCCAAACAACCACGCATGAGCAATCCCCACGCGCTCAGGAATAGCAAGGCTCCAGTAAATAAGTACAATCAATACCCAATCAGGATTGAGCGCGGCGAGGGTATTGGGTAGAGGAAAAATGCGCAAACACATAGCAAAAACTAATGTTATGAAAACACGCATTGCGTTATAGCTATTGTTCATTATCTGCGGGTGTTTTGCTAAGTGGTGAGGTGAGTGGCATGAGTGCATTGCTACTCCACACAATTAATAATTCGCGCTTTCTATCGAGGAGTGATTTGGGGGTTGCGGTGATGTGTGGAATGGATTTATTGGTGGTTTCTGCGAAATCATCAACCACACCGACAGGGTAGCCAGCGGGAAAAATACCGCCAAGCCCTGAGGTGATTAATAAATCACCAGGACGAATATCTGCGTTAGTTGGTAAATAAGGTAAATTTAATTGATTTGACATACCACTGCCCACCGCAATAGTTAGCAAGCCGTTGCGATTGACTTGAACGGGAATGGCATGATTAGGGTCGGTAATCAGCATGATTTCCGCACTGAAGGGCAGGGCACGAAAAACTTGACCTACAACACCGTTAGCATCTAGAACCGGTTGCTGTGGATGTACGCCAAAGCGTGTGCCTTTATTGACTACCATAATATGTTCATCGGGCACCATATTAATCGACAACAATTCCGCAATGAGCACTTGTTCGCCTAACTTAAATGAATTTTCAAGTAACGCGCGTAAGCGAATATTTTCTTTTTCGAGTGCGTCGAATTTAAGTAACTGTGTTCGATTGATAAGTTGCTCTTGACGAAGCGATGTATTTTCTTTTTTTAGTGCCTCGTAGCTTGATAATTCGCTGGATATTTTGTCAAACAGTGTGACGGGTAAATCAACGGCATATTTGAGTGAATCCGTTAATACAGACAGCGTCGCTCGTAGCGGTAACAGGCGTTCGCTACGATATTCGGTGATTAACAAAGCGATAGATGCAATAATTGCAATCAACAAACGCAAGTTAATTGATGAGCTGGTTGCAAATAGGAGTTTAATGGTGACAATCCATAAGTAAAAAATTTAAGCCCATTCGCGTTAACAAGAAGCAGTGTGTTGTTAACGCGAACATAAAAAAATAATGTGGATATTTATTCGAGAGAAAACGTGGAAACGCCTTTTTTGTCGAGCATTTCTAAAATCATGCCGCCTCCTCGCGCAACGCACGTCAGTGGATCATCTGCAATATGAACGGGCAATCCCGTTTCTTCAGCAATTAATCGATCAATATCTTTGAGTAGCGCACCACCACCGGTTAAATAAATACCGCGACTTGCTACATCAGAGCCTAATTCGGGAGGTGTTTGCTCAAGGGCAAGCTTAACGGCACCGACGATGCCTGATAGAGGTTCTTGGAGGGCTTCTAAAATTTCATTGCTGTTGAGCGGGAAACTACGTGGCACACCTTCAGCTAAGTTGCGACCCGTGATTTCAATTTCACGCATTGAACTGCCAGGATAAGCGGTACCAATTTCTTGCTTAATACGTTCAGCCGTCGTTTCACCAATCAAGGTGCCATAATTACGTTTGACATAATTCACGATAGCCTCATCGAAACGATCACCACCAATGCGAACTGAATTAGAATAAACAATGCCGTTGATAGAAATAATAGCTACTTCAGATGTGCCGCCACCAATATCAAGTACCATAGAACCGCAAGGATCTGCGACGGGAAGACCTGCCCCCATCGCCGCTGACATAGGCTCTTCAATTAAATACACTTCGCGTGCCCCTGCCATGGCAGCTGATTCGCGAATCGCGCGTCGCTCAACTTGCGTAGAACCACAAGGCACACAAATTAAGATACGAGGGCTTGGGCGTAAGAATTTACTTTTATGCACTTTTTCAATGAAGTAACGCAGCATGCGCTCAGTGACGGCAAAATCGGCAATCACGCCATCTTTTAGTGGACGAATAGCGGTAATATTACCTGGTGTGCGCCCTAGCATTAATTTTGCATCAAGACCGACCGCCGCGATAGTTTTAGCGCCACGAATTTTGTCTTCTTTTATCGCCACAACGGAAGGTTCATTGAGTACAATACCCTGCCCGGGAATATAAATTAATGTATTGGCGGTTCCTAAATCTATAGACAAATCGTTGGAGAAAAGACCGCGAATTCTCTTGAACATTTTTAGTTGTATCCTTAGTGTGTGGCGTAAAAATGGTATTACTTTATCAATCAAGCCTATCATTGAGCAAGCGATAAAATATTGTTAGCATGATAATATAAAATTCAAAATTTTTTTAGTGGAGTTAGGTAATGTTGTCAGTGATGGAAGTAAAAAAAATAGCGCATTTAGCGCGACTTGGCATTGAAGAACAAAATATAGACGCTTACGCATCGGATTTAAATGGTATTTTAACCTTAATGACGCAAATGGCAGAACTGGAAACACAAAACGTCAAACCTATGGCGCATCCTATGGATCAAGTGCAACGATTGCGTGTAGATGAGGTGACTGAATTCAATCAGCGGGATGATTTTCAAATGATTGCACCAAAAACTGAAGAGGGGCTATATTTGGTGCCAAAAGTGATTGATTAATTTTTTTATCATACTGATTTTATTTTCATTTAAAATCGTTGAAATAAAAAAACATATTTTTTACGAAAAAATGGTTGACAGAAATCGAATCAGACCCCATAATGGAGTCTGAATTACGCGCTCGTAGCTCAGCTGGATAGAGTAATCGGCTACGAACCGATCGGTCGGGAGTTCGAATCTCTCCGAGCGCACCAATTTAAAAAGTTTATTCCCCTGTAGCTCAGTCGGTAGAGCAAATGACTGTTAATCATTGGGTCGGCGGTTCGAGCCCGTCCGGGGGAGCCAATAAAGAGAAGCCCTGCGATGCAGGGCTTTTTTATTGTCTAAAATTATTTATTAAAAATAAAAATCGTTATTTTTCAGTTTGTTGAGCACATTTAATGCAACTATCTGAATAGGGAATGATTTTTAAACGCTCAGGATTGATTTCTTCACCACACGCTTGGCAAATGTGATAATCACCGCGATCTATGCGAACAAGCGCCTCTTTAATGGCTTTTATTTCGCGTCGTGCAGAGTTCCCTAAATAATCTTCCACTTCATTATTTTCATTTTGCGTGACTTGTTCTTCAGAATCTTTTTCAATTTCATTATCAAGATGACGAACGTGTTGCGTGATTGTTGTTAAGCGCTCATCGAGTTCTTCAAGCATAGCCAGTAAATTGTTTTTTACATCATCATAATTTGTCGTCATTGTACCTTCTAAAGGATTAATTAATTTATGTTGTGGGCAAATTATAACGCAAGAAAACATTTACGAGAGGCTATTTCATTGCCATAATTCAAAACTTATTATTTTCATTTTTTTGGAGACTTTTTGATGAGCAAAGCAACGCATTGCAAGTTGTTAATTTTAGGTTCGGGCCCTGCAGGTTATACGGCGGCCATTTATGCGGCACGTGCGAATCTAAATCCAGTGATGATTACGGGCATGCAGCAAGGTGGACAATTAACTACCACAACCGAAGTGGATAATTGGCCGGGCGATGTTGATGGCGTACAAGGACCGGATTTAATGACGCGTATGCAGCAGCATGCGGAGCGTTTTGCGACGGAAATCATTTTTGACCATATCAACGCAACTGATTTAAGCAAGCGTCCCTTCACCTTAACAGGTGATAATGGCACTTATACTTGTGACGCATTAATTATTGCCACAGGCGCGTCAGCGCGCTATTTAGGATTAGAATCCGAAGAAGCGTTCAAAGGGCGTGGGGTATCGGCTTGCGCAACGTGTGATGGCTTTTTTTATCGCGGTAAACCCGTTGCTGTTATTGGTGGTGGCAACGCGGCGGTTGAAGAAGCACTATATTTGTCTAATATTGCTTCTAAAGTGACCGTTATTCATCGCAGAGATAAATTCCGCTCAGAAAGAATTCTTTCGGATAAATTACTGGAAAAAGCTAAAAATGGGAATGTGGAGATTGAGTGGTTTAGCGAACTTGACGACGTGCTCGGTGATGATATGGGCGTGACCGGAATTCGTATAAAAAATGCGACAGACGGTAGCACGAAAGAGATTGATGTACATGGTGTATTTATTGCCATTGGACATAATCCCAATACAGAGATTTTTGCAGGTCAATTGGATATGGTCAATGGCTATATTAAAGTGAAAAGTGGTATTGACGGCAATGCGACCGCCACGAGTGTGGCTGGTGTTTTTGCGGCAGGTGACGTCATGGATTCTGTTTATAAACAAGCTATTACGTCAGCAGGGGCGGGGTGCATGGCTGCACTGGATGCTGATAAATTTTTAGAGCAGTAGGCACTTGATCGCATTACCGTTTCTTGATCCTCACGATCCATTTGAGTTGTTTCCACCGTTAAGTCAAGCGTTTGACGAGCCTAATGGCTTGCTTGCCGCTGGAGGGTGTTTGTCGAGTCAGCGTTTGATTAATGCGTATCGGCATGGCGTATTTCCGTGGTTTAGTGAGGGTGAGCCTATTCTGTGGTGGTCACCAGACCCAAGACTCGTGCTTTTTCCAGAGAAATTATATATTTCAACGCGTTTAGCAAAGACACTGCGTCAACACAAATTTGACGTGACCACTAATCAAGCATTCGAGTCTGTGATTGAACATTGCGCCAAATTGCGTGTCAATGCAGAAGGAACGTGGATCAGTGAAGACATAAAACAAGCTTATTCTCAGCTACACAAAGAAGGCGTTGCGCACTCTTTTGAGGCGTGGCGTGAAGGTGAGCTTGTTGGAGGTTTATATGGTATTGCATTAGGTAAACTATTTTTTGGTGAGTCGATGTTTCACTTGCAACGTGATGCTTCAAAAGTTGCGTTTGTACATTGCGTTAATCAACTCAAATCTCAAGGATTTGCGTTGATTGATTGTCAGGTTTACAGTGAGCATCTTGCCAGTTTAGGTGCGGAGGAAATCTCTCGCGCTGAATTTTCACAATTATTAACAATATATTGCTCAAAAGAGTAAAAGGGTTTTCAATGATAAAATTAAAATGCGCTGTGATTGGCACAGGTTATTTAGGTAAATTTCATGCTGAAAAATACGCCACATTACCCGATTGCGATTTGGTTGCGGTGGTGGATATTAATGAAGAAACCGCACAAACCATTGCGCAACAACATGGTGCAAAAGCCTTAACCGATTATACCAGTTTGCTTGGGCACGTTGATGCGGTCAGTATCGTTGTGCCAACGACACTGCATTATCAGGTGGCAAAAGATTTTTTAAATGCAGGTGCGCATGTTTTAATTGAAAAACCAATTACCACCACTGTTGAGCAAGCAGACGAATTAATTGCTATTGCAAAAGAAAAAAATCTTATTTTGCAAGTAGGGCACTTAGAGCGTTTTAATCCTGCTGTCTTAGCATTAGATAAAGATGAAAAACCGTTGTTTATTGAATCACATCGTCTTGCACCATTTAACCCGCGTGCTAATGATGTGAGCGTGGTGCTTGATTTAATGATTCATGACATTGATATTATTCTTGCGTTAGTGAATTGCGAAGTAGAGCGTATTGATGCCAGTGGCACGCCTGTACTCACGAAAGGAACGGATATTGCCAATGCGCGTATTACTTTCAAAAATGGTTGCGTGGCAAATGTGACGGCCAGTCGAATTAGTATGAAACTTGAGCGTAAAATGCGTTTATTTAGACCAAGTTCGTACGCATCTGTCGATTTTCAAAATCGTATTTTGCAAAAATATCGCACAGGCGAAAAAGAAATGTTCCCCAATGTGCCCGAAATTATTAGCGAGGAAGCGGTATTTGAAACGAGCGATGCGCTGATGGCTGAAATTGAGCAGTTTGTATCTTGTATTCAAACAGGTGAGCAGCCATTAGTCACCGGTGAAGCAGCGCGTCGCGCATTAGCCACCGCTATTCAAATTACCCACTTGCTCGAACCCAGTCATCACTAAATCTCTAACTTAAGGAAAATATTATGATCCCAATGGTCAATCTTAAAGCGCAATATGCTGAGATCAAAGACGAAATCGAAGCGGGTATTGCTCAAACTATCGAAAATTGCAGCTTTATCCTTGGACCGAATATGCAAGCTTTCGAACGCGAAGCAGCGGATTATTTAGGCGTGAAACACGCTATTGGCGTTGCTTCTGGCACAGATGCACTGCATTTAGCGTTAATTGCAGAAGGTATTGGCGCGGGTGATGAAGTGATTACCACCCCCTTTACGTTTATTGCGACAGCAGAAGCGATTAAATATGTCGGTGCCATTCCTGTTTTTGTTGATATTGATCCGCGCACCTTTAATATTTGCCCAAAAGCCATTGAAGCCGCGATTACATCAAAAACGAAAGCGATTATGCCGGTGCATTTATTTGGGCAACCTGCGGATATGACAGCCATTTCAGCGATATGCGATGCACACCATTTAAAACTCATTGAAGATTGTTGCCAATCATTTGGTGCAACAATTAATGGCAAGCAAACAGGCGCAATAGGTCATGCGTCGGGGTTTAGTTTTTTCCCTAGTAAAAATTTGGGAGCGTTTGGTGACGGTGGTTTAGCGACAACGAATTGCGATGAAACAGCGGCAAAAATTCGTCAGTTACGCAACCATGGCTCAGATGTGCGTTATTATCACGATGTGATTGGTTACAACAGTCGCTTAGATGAAATTCAAGCGGTTGTATTGCGTGCGAAGTTAAAGCATATTGATAAATACAATCAAGAGCGTCGTCGCGTTGCGCATTTGTATACGCAGTTGCTTGCAGATTTACCGTTGGAAACGCCGTTAGAAGACCATTTAGGACAGCATGTTTATCATCAATACACGCTACTTTGTGATAGACGTGATGATGTCATGAAGGCATTGCAAGATAAGCAAATTGGTTGCGCGGTATATTATCCTGTGCCGTTGCATCAGCAAAATGCGTTTAAAGAAGAATGCGCTAGCGTGGTGTTACCGGTGACGGAATCAGTTGCAGCACGTTGTTTTTCATTGCCAATTTGCCCTTATTTGACTAATGAGCAAATCCATGAAATTTGTGATGTGATTAAAAGCGTATTTTAAAAAACAAAAAAGCCGACACAAATTAGCGGGTGTCGGCTTTTTTTAAATGTTAGCTAACCGTGATGGTGAGCTTTTGCATGATGGTGGTGCGGATGCGCAGCTAGGGCGAGTTGCTCTGGCATCAACGAGGAATGGTGATGTTCAATTAACCATTGATCGTCGTCATATTCATACACAAAAGAATAACGGGCTTCAACTTGTTTGGTTTTGCCATTTTTTTCGTGGACAGTAAAGGTGTAAAGTCCGGTATCAGAAGCGGTGTTGCAACCAATTTTGATAACGCGCATATTGATTTTACCTTGTGGTTTCTTTTGCAAGAAATGCACAAAATACTCTTTTATTTCATCATGATTGGTTCGTGGAATATCAGATAACGTCGGCAATAAAATGGCGTCACTTGCATATTCTTCCGCTACTTCTTCAGGATCTAAAGTAGCTAATGCCGCATTCCAACGATCAAATAACGCTTTAATTTCATCTTCATTGGTTTTTATGCACTGCACATTATTGTGTGTTTCAGCGTGTACATGTGGAAATTGATCTGCGTAGGCAGCCGGTAAATACGCAGTTGCGGCTAACCCAACTATCGCTAAAAGTTTTTTCATAATCTCTCCTAAGTTATTTTATGCTTTCGCAGAAATAGTCTACAGGAATTTAAGATAACGTTAATATTAAATTTACATTAAATTCATATTAAAACATGTTGGATTCTTACGGTATTGAGAGAGTGAAATGCGTTTAGTTATTAAATTACTCGTATTTATGATAGACGAAGCAATTGACGAATATACTCAAGAGCCTGAGAATCAACGGTTTGAATGCGATTATGCTCTGCACAAAGTGCCCCACGAAATCCCAAATAATGCGCGTCAAATGGCAATAAAGTGGCAATGTCGTTGGCGCGTAATGAACCCGCTAAACCACAAATTAAACTGTTTTTTTTAGCCATTGTGACAAATGTTTGGAGTGTTTCTAAAGGCATCATTTGCGTTAAACTGCCACGTTGCTTATCCATGGTATCTAACATCACCCCTGAAAAACCGTTTTGTTTGAGTGCTGAAATAAACTGGATATCTGGATTTTGGTCAGCGAACAGTACAGCAATAAGTTGATATTTAGTGGTTAATTTGCGAAGTCTTTCGGCAATCGATAGCCAATTTTCACTAGGGAAAAATCCAATTTTTACAAAATCCACCCCAGTTTTAGCGGTCGCTTGCACTGCGTCAAAAATCGTATCGGCTTGCATGGGGAGGTCGCCAATGGTCGCACTCACGGGGCAGCGAAAATCAATGTTTGTCACGATATCACGAATGGTGTCAATCTCTAAAGCACCTAAGGCACCTAAGCTGGGTTGTTTTAAATCGATAATATCAACGTGTGCATTTAATGCTATTTGGGCTTCTTCCCAGTTTCTTACGCTTGCTAGCATACCATTCATGCGTTTTCTCCTTGTTTAAATGCGTCAATTTTACTCATTAACCACCCCCACGCCTCACGCTCACGTTCACCCGCTGTTTTTTCTAAGCCAATGTTTAAATAAGCAATTTCACTGTCAATTTTTTCTAGCGGTAACATCGTTAAACGACTCACTAAAATGGCTGCTTCGAGTACAGCGTATTGGGCTCGATTAAATCCCATGAATGGCGAGTGATTGACTGTCTGCAAGACTTTGCAAATTAAGGTTGGGCGTAAATCATCTTCTTCAACGCGCACTAATTCAATGTCACTGTGCGCTAATGCACAATCTAAAACCAAGCCATTAACTTTCCAATCATATCTACCCGTTAGACAGCCGGCAAACACACGCACATCATCACAATAATTTAAAACCGCTGTTTTCGTTTCAAGTAGATTAGACAAGGTGGTTGATGGACGAAAAGGTAAAATATGAATTTCATCGCCATGAATATGAATGCCCATTGGCGC
Organism: Methylococcaceae bacterium; assembly: GCA_900299045.1. Taxonomy (GTDB): domain Bacteria; phylum Pseudomonadota; class Gammaproteobacteria; order Methylococcales; family Methylomonadaceae; genus UBA10906. The sequence goes on along the minus strand of OMIH01000052.1, from coordinate 8,195 downwards.
GAGATGAATTTGACCTGCGGGATTTTGCGTTGTAACGATAAGTTCTTGAATCATGATTTTTTGGATAAAGTGGTTCCGGCAGGTTTAAAAGAATGTAAATCGACTGTCGATTCATCGCTATCAACAGCGCATCCCCAGTTTAAGGCTTGATCTTGCGTGAAGCGCTTGCCTAGTTGCCATGCAATTTCTGCGCGTGCAAGTTCAACGCCTAAATAAAACGCATGACCGCCATCGTTTTCAACACCGAGTTTAGGGTAGAGTTCGAAAGGATCGGTGGCGCTGTGAAAACTATCACGATTAAAAATATGCAAGCCTTTTTCGCTAGTTTGAATGCGATAACTGGGATCTTTAATTTGCGCGGCTAATTCTTCAATTTCATTTAGCGAATAAGGAAAGGGAGCCGTTTCATGCAATGCCATTAAACCCGCATGAATGTGTTTGGGTAGGGTATCGTGTTCTTTTGCAGCAAAGAGAATACGACGCGCTAAATCGGCTTCTTTGATTGCACGACTCGCATGGCGACTTACTTGCGTGGCGAGAATATGATTGATATTAAGCTCTGAGCAAATGCCAAGCAATAACGCATTCATGCCGCTGGTGTCAGCGTGAGTTAATTCTGTAATATTCCCAACGCCTAGCATCATTTCAACATGAGGATGCTTTTTACGCACATCATGATAACGCACAATGGATTTCGTAAAGCCAAAATGAATAGGATCTAAAATAGGATCGACCATAAAAGGGCGGTTTTTCGCTTGCATAATTGCAATAGCGCGATCGAGCGAGCCTAAATCTTCATGTATTTGTGGAATTAAAATGGGCGTTGACGCCACCTCATCTGCAATCCACAATGTGCCTTCATGTAAACTCAGTAAATAATCAGCACCGGCTTTACCCCCACGCAGTAAATCGTCCGATTCGAGCGAATCTACGCTCACCAAAAAATCCGCTTCTTTTAATGCCACGATGGCTTCTTCTAAATGCGGAAAGGGGGTACTAGGCAGACAGCCAAAATCAATCACGTCCGCGCCATTATCTCGATAATAGCTCGCACGATTGAGAATGTCGTCTATGGATAAATTCGGTGCATCGGTAATTTCAGCGAAGATGTTGACGCTATAGCGTGTTAAATCGGCAATTTGCACTTTTTTGCCAAAGAACGTCGGCAAATCTTTCACCTCATCTGTGCCGCGCACTACCGGAATTCCCAGTTGTTGAGATAAAGCATCTACATCGCCACGACATCGTCCCGGCACAATAATTTTGGTGGCATCAAACGTACTATGCAAGCGTCGTGCAATCATATCGGTTGTCATCAATGCCGCCACTTTTAATCCGAGTTGATGTACTGTATAAGTAAATTCCGGTTGCATTTTTTCTAAAATACCGCGTAATTGCTTCTCAGCCAGTGAGCCGGTTAAAAATAAAAGGTGTTCTTTCATGAATCACTAAGTTGATAATATTTCTTTAGAGCAAAGGCTACATTAACCAATGACACTAAAATGGGAACTTCCACAAGAGGACCAATAACGCCTGCGAAGGCTTGGCTGCTATTGATACCAAAGACACCAATTGCCACTGCGATAGCAAGTTCAAAGTTATTGCCAGTTGCGGTAAACGCAACAGCGATAATTTTACTGTAATCACGTTCAACGTAACGCGCAACAAAAAAACTACCTAAAAACATAATAATAAAATAAATCACCAGTGGCGCGGCGATGTGTAGAACATCTAGGGGTAAATTAACAATTAACGTGCCTTTTAAGCTAAACATCAACACAATCGTGCAGAGTAATGCAATTAATGTGATAGGTGAAATGCGTGGAATATAAACGGTTTCATACCATGTTTCACCTTTGAGTTTGATAAGTCCAAAGCGGCTGACCATTCCTGTAAAAAACGGAATGCCCAAATAAATAAGAACGGTTTGCGCGATTTGCGCGATGGTGATCGTAATGCCAAAACTGGCTAAGCCTAAAAAAGGCGGTAGCCATGTAATAAAAAAATACGCATAGACGCTATAAAGCAACATTTGCAAAACACTGTTAATGGCGACGAGTCCTGCTGTATATTCTCTGTTACCACCAGCAAGTTCACTCCAAACAATAACCATAGCAATGCAAGGTGCAATGCCAATTAAAATTAACCCTGTCATGTATTCGGGTTCATAATGGAAAAAAAGTAACGCCAATGAAAACATCAACAGTGGAGCGATAATCCAAATGAGAAATAGTGTTGCACTGAGTAATTTTATATTTGTAAAAACAGTGTGAATTTTACTGTAATTCACTTTCGCTAACGGTGGGTACATCATCAATATTAAGCCAATAGCGAGTGGGATATTGGTTGTGCCGCTTGAGAGTGAATCAAAAAATACGCTACTTTCGGGTAAAAAATAACCCAAACTCACGCCTGCTAACATGGCTAAAAAAATCCATAGCGTCAAAAAGCGATCTAAGAACCCTAATGTTTTTCTTTGTGTGGTCATGACATTTATTTTTTAAGTTGAGCAAAAACGAATAGCATTTCAAGCGCAATTTGTTCAGATCGTGCGTGGTAGGCTTCTTCTTGCATTGGCGTATTATCGAATGCTTTTGGGTCATCGTAGCAGATACCAATACGTTTATCTGCACCGAATATAACAGGGCAGTTTTGCTCTGCATCTGAGCACGTCATAATAGCAGCAAAATTTGCGTACGGATTGACGCTGTCATCATAGCGTTTAGAAAAACAGGTAATGATTTGATTTTCGCCAAAAATAACATGATAAACAGGATTGTTTATGTCGGCTGTTGCATTAATGTCAAAACCCAATAAACGCAGCGCCGCAATCGCATTTTCGTTAAAACAAGTCGATTCTGTGCCGCCTGAAAAAGTAGATATAGATGCCACATTAAAAAAATCTGCTGCAACAGCTGCCCAAATTTGTCCAAAATGACTCCGTCGAGAATTATGCGTGCAAACGAATAGTAAATTGATGTCTTTTTTCAGTACAATCTGAGTTGCAATATAGTCGCTTAATTCCAGCAGTAATGCTTGTCGATGAGAGGGAATGATGCCGAATTGACGCGTTAGCGATGTACAATAATCGTGTATGTTGCGAAACATAGTGTGTTTATTTCCTAATAAAGTTGCGGTGCATGATTTTATCGTTTGATTATGTCAATGAGATAACTTCCAAACGTGCCTTAACCGTCAAAATCAACGAATCAACACTTTCCACCACGTCGGTATAGGCAAATTCACGTAATTTTGACGTGCCTTCTAAATCAATTTTACGCGGATAGACCATCACTTTACCGCTAGGCGCGGTTGTTTCCATTTCGGGGGCAATATCACAGGGGTAAACAATACTGGGTACGCGACATTTTCCGGCTTGTGAGTATAAATTCGTGACGAGTGAATCGGCAATGCCGAGCACACATTTTGCGATGGTATTTGACGTTGCCGGTGCGAGTACAAACGTGTGATAGTAACCTTTATAAAACAATCCAACCGGTGGACAGGACGCTGTTTTATCACGATAAACGGGCATTTTATCGCGCAAATCACTAAGTGAAATACCATACATTTTGAGCACTTCCTCACCGGCTTGACTGATATATAAATCAACGTTGTCAAGCGTGAGTAAAAATTCGACGCATTCTTCAATATAATGCCCAGAACCTGTTATTGCCCACGCGAGGCGCGGTGAGGTTGTTTTCATAGTTTTAAATTTTAATAAAGCGGTTCACGGTAGAACATCAAAATAATGCCGATTTGAAAAAGTGCCGCAACCGAAATAAAACCTGCTAATGCGCGTTTATTGCCATCTAATTTCAATTCCAGCCAACGTCCACAGGCTAAAATCAGCGAAAAAATCCCCATGGTAGTGTGACCTACTTGAATTAAAAACGCGCTTTTGGGTTGAAATCCAACGTGCGAATGGGTCAACAGCATCAATCCACCAAATGCCGCTAAAATAGGGAAAACGAACGGCAATTTTTGCGAATAGGTGGGTTTTAGGCGTGACGATAATTCAATCGAACCGAGTGTAAAGACTAATAATGTGGCAATGCGATGTTGTAGCACTTCACCGTTGTTAAACGTACTTTCCCAAAAACCGATAGGTCCCAGTGGCCATGTTTCAGCATCGCTGCGGAAAAAGAGAAAAATACCCAGTGCAATAAATCCTACTGACCAATATTTGCAAAACGCGAGTAGCGGATAACGCAAATAAGAAAGCATCGCAAAAAAGCTCATTGTGGTTAAAAAGATGCCTGCAATGTTGTGATTGTAATTTGACCACTCCGTGGCGGCAATGGATGGAATTTGATCGATAATAGCGGTTCGTCCCGCTTCACCGGCAATTAAATCGATGTGCGTGGGTGAGCTGGTACGCGGCATTTGCGGTGCAAAGGTATTGAGGACTTCTTGCCAGCTTGCGGTTAGTGTTGGAATATCAATGGCAGGGGGTTGTGAGGCTAAACTGGCCGCTGTAAATAATAACGTAATTAATACAAACGTTTCTGCTTCGATGTAATGAGGCACATATTGCGTGAGTGCGTAAGCATTGCCTGATGTCGCAGCGCGTCTGTTAAGGCTGGCAAAATAGAGCGCAATAGAGAGCAAAACAATTTTGACGAGCAGTAAATTACCGTAACCCGTTCCCACCAATCCATTCCATGTATCAATGTATTGTAATGCTAAAGGCACGCCAGAAAGTAAAATCATACCAACAGAAATAATCCCTAAAGTGGAAAAGTGTTTTAATACCTGTGTCCAATAGTCGGTAGCTAATGTTTTCGCTTTGACTAATTGCCATACATTCAGTAATTGAAAAACGCCTCCAATCCACGCTGCAGCGGCAATTTGATGAATGACTGTTAGCAACATCAACATCTGCTGATTTTCAAAACGTCCCGCGCCATGAACCAGCCACGCACCCGATAGAATCATTGGCAATGAAAGCCAACCGGCATACTGCCAAACTGTTTTGGACGTGGGAGCGTGTTTGACAAAGTGATAGACATAACTCGCCAGCGCCAACGTCAACGCCGCGCGAATAAACCCGCCTATAAATTGTGTGGTGTGAGCAAATTCAGGAAAAGGTGATTTTTCCAAAATAGCCGCCATCAACCATACTTTCAACACAATTTTGAATAATTGTGCGCCAGCTAACCAAAAACCGCCTTTATAAATTAAGGTAATGGTTTTATTGATTAATATGGCGTTTTGATGCGTGTCCACCTTCCATGGTTGAAGCAAAAAAAGACTCCAAAATAAGCCGCCAATGAGTAGCGCGTAACAAATTAAATCAAAACCCCCAATGAGGGAATCCAAAAAGTCTGCAATACCTGCCATAATGACAATCCTACTCTGTAACCGAAAAATGAATGACGTCTTCAGTCAAATGACCGTCAGCGGCAAAAACTTTAAAGCGAAGTGCATAATCGCCAGTATTTAATGGCGGAATAGCAATCACAATTTGCCCTTGTTTTTGTCCATTACTGGCGCTGAGTAATTGGTGTTTATCCCCTTTACTCACTAAGAAAATTTGTGAAAGTGACAACTCAATTTTTGAGTTAAAACGCAGTTCAACTTTATCCGCATGATTAGCGTGGATAGGCGTTATTTTTAGTGAATAATCCGTAATGACCGCATGCGCAAACACATTGTGTGACACGCATAGCCACAGTAAAAAAAATAAATGTCTTTTGTTCATAACGTAAAAATAATTGAGAATTAACCTTTTCTATTTTTCAGCGCGTGGCTGGCTAAATTTTTTCCTAAATCCCAAATAGAGCCACCAATTTTATGTGTATCTGCAATTGTTTTATCAAACGCGTTTACAATGGTGTCGCAATCTTTTTGGTTCAAATTGAGAGGAGGTAGAAGTTTCACCACATTCATACCATGACCGGCAACTTGCGTGAGAATATGATGTTCTTTGAACAGCGGAATCGTAATCATTTGGCAGAATAAGCCTTTATTTGCCGCTTCAAGCATTGCCCATGCAGCTTTCAGTGTTAAGCTTTTGGGTTGCTCAAATTCGATGGCAATCATCATACCTTTGCCACGCGCTTCTTTTAAGAACTCATAATTTTCACTCATGGCATTTAAATTATGGATAATCGCATTGCCGCGCGTAAAACTGTTTTCGACTAATTTTTCATTTTCAATCACGTGTAACGTTGCAAGACCCGCTGCCATTGCCATATTGTTTTTGGCAAAGGTCGAGCCATGTACAACGGCTCTATCCATACGATTATAGACAGTGTCCATAATTCTATCGGTAATAGCAACGCCACCCACAGGCACAAAGCCGCCTGAAAGTGCCTTTGCCATACAAATCATATCTGGCTGAACCTGCCAATGATCCACCGCCCAGAATTTACCCGTACGCCCTAGACCGGTTTGCACTTCGTCAGCGACAAATAACGTGCCGTATTTTTTACATAAACGCTCAACTTCGGGTAAATAATTATCATCGGGCAAATTCACGCCTTTACCTTGAATAGGCTCCACGATAAAGGCGGCAACGTCTTTGCCGCTTAATGCTTTTTCAAGTGCAACTAAATCATTAAACGGTATCGCCTCGCAGTTAGGTAAAAGTGAGCCAAAGCCTTCTTTAAAAATAGTTTCGCCATTAAGTGACAGTGAACCCATGGTTAAGCCGTGATAGCCGTGGTCACAGAAAACGATTTTGTCGCGTTTTGTGGTGAAACGTGCAAATTTAATGGCGGCTTCAACGGCTTCTGTTCCTGAATTACAAAAGAACATTTTCGTTAAATTTTCAGGTGTCGTTTTGAGAATTTCTTTTGCGAGTAAACCGCTTAAAATTGACACATCCAATTGAACTAAATTGGGTAATTCTAAGGTGAGCGTTTCTTTTAGCGCGTCAATGACGGTTGGATGATTTCGCCCAATGGCAAATACACCAAATCCACTGAGTAAATCGAGATATTCCGTGCCTTCTTGGTCGTAGAGATATTGTCCGACAGCTTTTTTGTAGTGACGGTCATAACCAATGGTTTTTAAAACACGCACCATTTGATTATTTAAAAATTGTTCATGCAAATCGAATTTATCGTTGCTGTGTTCTTCTAAAAGGTTGGCAATGTTGAATGTCATGGTTTTTTATAGTCCAAAATGGTTAGTGTTTAAATTTGTCTATTAATTCTTCAGTTGATAACACTTTATCGTACTGTTCTTTATGGATTTCATTGATTGTTAAGTCATTTTTGATGCGCTTTAAAAACTCTTGAAAATCTGTGTTGATACAAAGTTTATTCATAGATTCCCAGTCTAAATTATCTTTTGATTTTGCTGGGTAAATAATTCGGCTTGAATCGGGATCTGTGATGTCTAAATGAATAAGACCAATTCCAAAAGAGTTAGATAGTCGTTTTATTTCGGATAAAAAATCATCATCTTCTGATATTTCGGCTGCACATAAATAGCCTTCGTGTGCCCATGATGAATTTGAAACCGCTTGAAAAAAGGCTTCACGCAAATTTGTAAAATTCAACTCACGTTTCAATTCAAACGAATAAAGTCGAACATTCATGACACCAAGCGCTTGGCTTAATTCGAGCGTACTGTGTTGCCAACTCCCTATTGGAAAACAACAGCCAACAATATCAGGGTGTAACCATTCACCAAATTCTTTTTTACTACTTTTAGAATGATTGATTGTTTTACAGTAAACGTTTAAATAAAACTTGGCAAAATACACCAGCAAAGGATGCAAGTCTTTTTCAAGATAATTATGTTTAACAGAAATCTGTTTTGTGATGACTGTTTTATTTAAATCTATATTTTTTTCCAGTTCACGAAGATAAAAGCGTTTAGGACTATCATTTGTTGCGATGACAAAACCATTTTCTTCTTTTGCTGAGGAATACAATCTAGCGCCTAAAGTGGCTTTGGGTGTTTTTCCTGTACTATTTAGTGTAGACACATAATTTTTCTCAATAGCATAATTCCAGATTTCTTCGCTAGATAGGGCTGTTTTAGTTTCAGATAAAACGTTGTATGCAAGTTGTATAAAAGTTAATGTTGTCATTTCAAACCCGTTTTCCACTCCAAGCAGGCAATACAATTAGCGAGCAAACGACTGTAAAAAACAATCCAATCGATAATAGCAACCCCATGCTTGCCATGCCTTGATGATGCGTGAACGACAAACTCGAAAAGCTGCACAATGTGGTAAT
>OMIH01000051.1 GCA_900299045.1 Methylococcaceae bacterium | reverse complement strand
GAACATAATCACTTAGTTTTCGAAACGTATGCTTGGCATTAAATCGCTCAAGCGTATCGACAGTTTCTGCAAACAATCGAATTTTATCGCCTAGTGTATTAGCCAGCGAATTGTATTTAGGAAAAGAAACGCCGATGGGTTGCAATCCTCCTTTTTGCACACAACGCACTGCGCTTTCGCGCTGCATATCAACAAACTTAAGATGTAGCTGTTGATACACTTTCTGTAACAAAAAATTAAGCGAAATATCCACGTCGGGCAACAATGTAATTTCTAAATAAACAGTCATGTCACTTACTCTTTTTCGCTTTCGCCAAACACACCACCGCGCACCAACACTGCCATAACATAATGCTCTGCGTCTTTATTATCGAGTTTTACACCGCGTGCAAATTTGTCAAAAAGTGAGAAAAAATCCACTTTTTCTTTTGGCGTTCTAAAAGCTCTTCCTAAATTTGTCACCGCACCGTAAGGCTCAATAGCAATAGGTTTTCCATGCTCTGAAAATTCAGGGTACCATGTATCAATAGAACGCAGTGCATTACCGATTTTTTGAGAATGCAGTGCCGCCACATTTTTAACATGGTAGAGAATTTTACTTTTTTTCGATTTACTGTTTCCCTTATCCAGCACCAACTCTTCACTAGGGTACACATCCTGTGCATGACCAATTTGTGCGTACGCACTCACATCTAAAAGTAAAAACTTGGCTTGACCCGATAATGCCTGAGCAATATGGGTGGCTAAATCCAGAATATCCTCATTCACATCCTCAAAGTGTTGCGTGCTAATTTGCGTACCATCAAAAATCCATTGCTTTGTTGCATTAGACAGTTTGACATGGATTTCAAGTTGCTCCACCCCTACGCGATTGCGCCATAGAAAACGTCCATTAGCGATATTAATCGCGTAGCGTTTAGCAAGCGCTATAAATCCCTCATTAGCAATGTACTGTTTTACCGCGTTTTGATAGCTTTCATAAAAAACCGCATTATTACAAGCAGAGGGAAATTCCACGCCACTGAGAATCTTTAAAGTGAAATTCAATTTCAATGTGTCGTGTTCGGGCAAAAGTGAACAGCTATCTACCGTTTGTAAATTTGCTTTCTCCACCTCGGCATCTAATCGGATTGAATCATCTTGTAACGCTTTTTTGAGTCTGTTGGAAATTGTGCCTCGTACCGATTTTTCGCGCAATTCAAGTGGATACTCAACAATGCCGCGCTGTTGCCATGTTGTTCCATACAAATAGCCATCCGAGGGAACGAGTTTTTTCTCAAAAGCGAGAACAGACGCTTTGTCATCTTTTTTAATTGCCATTTAATATACCTTCCTTTGAACGTGTCGTTTTTTTTATGAATTTTGCCTACAGAGATACAAATCATGTTGTAAATCTGCGTGGTAATGCCAGAGCATATTGTCAATCTTGTCTATTCGATAAGGATGAATGAACTCACCTAATGTCACCATGCTTTCTGCAAAACGATGCGGCGTTGATTTATCGCGTTGATTTTCAGCTCTCCCAAGGGAGCTAATACCATAAAACCCCGTAGAAATAGGTACGATGTTGCCATATAACTGACGCTTTTTTATCCATTCAACACCACCTTGTTCGCTGCGTTCACTTCGATGCTGGATAGTGAGATAATCTAGTAGCGCGTCAATGGCATTTTTTCCTTTTTGCATGGATGCAATCATTAAATCGCGCCGCTCCACAATGACGTAAGCAGGCATTAAGCGACGCATCAACTTGCGATGTGCATAGTCATCATGTAATTTAATCAATTCAGGCGGTTGAAACGCTAAGATGTCGCCTCCAGCAAGTTTTAATTGATGCAAATGTAATGAAAGTATGTCTAAAAATTCATGTTCATCAAAGGGTAATTCCTCACACTCAATGAGTAATGAAACAGTGATGTGACAGCGTGCCTCCTCAATAAAAGCAGACCGTGAACCGTCCTTTTCAAGCGGACTTCCTCGCCCAATAATGGAGTACACAAAATCGCCTCGACCTTTGTATACTTGCAAATCAAGCTCATGACATGCCACACCAATACGCTCAAAGCGCAATTCATCAAATCCGTCTTGATTTAGTTTTCGCTGCAAAGCGTGAACAGCACCTAGCCACGCGGTCATCGCAGGAAAGCCAATCGTACACGCACTTGATAACGCGTTCGCGTTCTGAATCGACACAGATGGGAGGAGTAAAATCGTTTTCATCGCAACCCATCCTGATGTTTTTCAATGCGGCACTTAATTTGACGCACGACCTCCTCGCTCAACACTTTCGCTTCCTTACTCATGATTTTTTTATAACCATCAATGAACCAAAATACGCAATCATGAATAACGAGCACAAGCCAACTGTCATCCTTTTCTCGCTCCTGTGTAAACAGCGCATCTAACCAAATTTTTTGATAATGAGGCAGTTGCGTTTTTTCTGACCATCCCGCCTCAACTTGCCTCAATTGCCAAATGCGTCCAATAATTGCATCCATCATGCAATCAATAACACTATTCTCGTTATCATTTATCAACAGCTGACTTGCTTCTTGTGCGATTAGTCTGTGAAACACTTTAAAGCTGTCTTTGTATAAACTAGGGTAAACACTGTTTTTAAAAAAATCAGTACTCGGTGTAGACATTGCACGCGACTTTATTTGAGGAGGAATACACGTCAATAAATACGATTCACCATGAAATTTATTATTTAGTACACTAATATTTTGAGGTTTTGTTCCCCCAAACCCGATAACGACTAAATCATGCAATTCATCAAAACCCCGTGAATGAAAAACATTATTCTTTTCTGCTTCGCGTGCTTGCTTTGTTTCACCTGAAAAACGTAATGTTTGCAAGCGATCCTTAAGGGAAAAAATTAAACCAGAAGGGGTTAAAATTGACAGTAAGTGGTAATTGTCCTGAACAGGAAAGTACACCTGTTTTACTTGACTACTTGTTCGTATTTTTGGAAATTTATCACGCTTAATCGCTAAAAAATTCGCTCGTAATTTTTCAAATGGCGTTGATATACCACTAAATTGGGCTTGAATACTTGAGGTATCCTCTTCTAAGTGAGCCAGAACCGTTTTGCCATCCATAAGCTCGAGAGAGAGAAATTTATACACATCCAGTGCAGCGGCATTGCCAAATACGTCCAATTCCGCCTCCGCATTGCCCGAATGTAAAAATCCATCTGCAACAAACTCACTTTTAAAAACAATCGAGCTCGTCTTAGCACTAGGATGCGTAAATTTACTGGGATGACTCACAAGTGATAATTGACCCGCTCGCTTTGCTGCGTCGGGAATCCAATTTTCTGGCAAAAAACTGTCTTCGATATGATGCGCTTGACATTTATTACCTACACTTTTCATTTTTACGGCTTTACGCTCAAGCAAAAAAGCTTGTATTGCGTTATCTAACATGGCGTTACCTTTTATTATTTTTCACGATTGAATTCATGAAAATCACTGCACTCAAAATCAATAGTAAAATCAAAAGACTACTGCACCGCAGCCTGCTTTGCCATCATGCCAAATGTACTGCAATATAACAGTCCATTTTGCGCGTCTTGGGGTAAGCTAATTTCACTATAACGCAATGCAACATCACTGGCTGGCATGGCTTTTTTCATTGCCATTTTTTCAATCACCGCCGCATAATCATTCTCAAGCCATAAACGCTGACAATAGGCTTGACTGAGCTCACGTATTTCAATTTGCCTTACACCTTCAGTATTGATAAATGTTCCTTTTTCATTTTTTTCAACAAACTGCCATGTATCATCTGCCGTTGGAATTAAATGGCATTTCATCTTTCTTTCGTGGGATTCAAAAGGCGTCAACATTTGTGGCAGTGCAGTCAAAAACCAACACGCATTCAACCACCCTGACAAATTTTCAGCGCCTTTTTTATCATACGCTGTCAATGATTGCGTCATGCCGCGCGACGTGGTTGAAAGCGTAGGCTCAACAATCGACCAGTCAAACGAATAACGATGCCCTAGTTCCATTGTTGAATTTGTAACTAAGATATAAATGAGGTTGGGAGCCTGACTTTTTTGAATTTGTTTACGAATAATAGCGTTATCAAATACCATATTATTTGTATTTTGACGATCCAGTACCGCATTGAGATGTTGCTCTTGCTCATTTCGCATAAATAACACTTGTTGACTGTGATGCAGCATCATTTTGACATCAATATCGCTATCCCATTCATGCTTCATTAGAAATTCGGCAACGTCAATACAAGAGGACGTATCCGCCATGTTCAGCAACCCAAATGACACTTTTTTACCCGTAGGCGCATGAACTGTCGAGTGTCTTATATGCTGATAACGAATCGTATTAATGATCGTATCATCACGAAAATGTGCTAATGGAATTTCTTCAGCTTTATGTTTCACCGTTTTTTTAGCCGTTTTTGTTGTGTACGTTGTCATAAATTCTGTATGAAAATGTCTAAAATCAAGATGGCAATCTGCTGTTGGGGTAATGGATTGAATTTGTGTAGACACATCATTAATCCACGCACAACCTATTTTTGGGTTAATACCACGCGAACGCGCAAAAAGTTGCCAACCGGATTGGTAGGCATTGAAATACCCTTCAGCAACATCCTGCGCTAAATGCGATGAAGAAAGAATCACCTTGCGCCCTAACATCCCCACAAGATGAATTAAACGCCCGAGCGCCACTAACGCATCATTGTCAAAGTGATCAATATCATCAATGACTAAATCTGAAGACATTAAACGTAAACACGGCAAAATATACTGATTACCCTTTGACGTTTGCGTGGCGGCAATGAGATTGTCAATCGTGCAAGCTAACACGGGTGCATAAAGAAATTTTTTGTCGCGGGTATCTTTAAAAAGTGTGGCGGCATTGCCTTCAAACATTGAGCAATCAAAATCCACTTCATCGTCGAGTAATTCGTGACCCACAGGGTGATGCGTTGATTCCTCGAACGCTAGACTTTGTTTATATAAGCTAGCGGGCACTTTAGTACCCAGCACAACCGCGAACTCAGTGCTATCAAGTCCAAGCTGTGTACGATACTTATCACCAAGTTGGAGTGTTAAATTTTTCGTTCCCAATGCAAACGTGCCGCGTAAACTTTGAGATTTTGAAGACAGAGCACCTACTATTTTTGCATTAGCCTGTATTTTTTCATGATGACCACCTGCCATATTCAGCGCAAAAAAACCATAATGCGATGAATTTTCGACTTCACGTTGACGCCATTTTTTTATTTCGGACACCGTATTTTCTTGCCCAGATAACAAACATGCCGGCGGTTCCATCAATTTCTTGATATCTTGCGCATGGGGCAGTTGTGTTTCTATCTCAGGAAAGTGGTGCACTGTTTTTAACGCCTTATCTAAAACGTCCACTAAATACGCATCAAGCTGTTTTTTGTGACCATCAATTTGAGTCGTACTCACCTCATAATCACTCAACATTAATGCTAAACGCGCATGATGCAAAACCAATCGCCATGTATCATCTTCAATTGTCTTATTCACAAGGTGATAAGATTCTTGCATTTTTGCTGCCCATTTCTTTGCTTCTTTTCGCCATTGCGCTGACTGAGAAGGAAGTCCATGGGGGAAAAACAGCGCTTCACTCTTCTGCGTATGACGATAGCCAAAATCGACCGTAATCGCTGAAAGTAACTGCCTAAAATCTTTTGGTGGCGTTTTGCCACGCCAATCATGTTGTGGCAGCGGTAAACGATGATGAGAAAGTATTAACCAACTAACAAAACACGCGAGGGGCGGTAACGCTTTTAGCGGTCGTTGAACGGTGTTTTTTGACACCATATCGATTATTTGATTTTCGTTAATATCGCCAGACATCAGCCTTTCAATCCATGCCGCATCAGCGCTATCACCCTTGATAAACGCATGAAATAGCAAACAAGAAATCCATTCATGACTTAACGTTTCATAATGAAGTTGATCGTCTCCACGCGTTTTTTGAAAACACGCAGACGCTTTCCCCCAATCATGAAACAAAGCAGCTATAGCCGTCATACTCTTAATTAAAGGTAAATACGACCAACTATAATCACTTGGTAAATTAATAAAATCTGTCACAGGAACCATCGATTGTGTGGTGAACTTATGACGATTACCCACAATCCACACCAACTCCGCTTCTACCTGTTCTCGAAATGCGTAACATAAAACGGCAGTATGCTTAGTTGCAATACGACGCAACTGCCTTTTAACCAATTGCAACCCTTCATCAGTCATAATGGTTTGCCATGTATTGTCACCAATACGGTTTGCAAAATTATCAAGAATTTGCACCGTTTTGGATAAGGCATTTTTTTCGCATGCTGAAACAAAATTGACGATCATAATCTATAGCCCTCACTACTCATCTGCTTTACCGCATCAAACATAAAATCTAACGCATAGTGTCTTGTAAATATTGTTAAACATTGCTGACGAAACTCATGCTCACGCATATTGGCTTTCGCACACATAAATGCCAAAGGTAAAACTAAGGTGTCTTTAATCAAATCTGCGACGTCAAACACCAAAGCGCCACGCCGCGTATTAGCGTGCATCAGAGGAAAACCGAATGGAATACCCAGCACCCAAAGCGTCGTAGCAGCGAGTCCATAAGCAAGATAATGACCTTGATTGAGGAACACATTGACATCATCGGTACTTTCTTGATTGCGAATAAAATTTGCGTGTTTCGTACAATCTGCGGCAATGTTGTAAAACTGCTTAGTCAATGCAGCATCTAACGCCAATAACTTGGTCGTGTCTTGACAATGCTCAAGTTTTTCTGCGAAATTCTTTAATGCTTTTTCAGTTAAAACATCATCTAAGTAAAACCCTTCTTTTTGTAAATTCGTATCTTTTGACCAAACTTGCTTGAGATAACGCAGTCGCAGCGTGTGCAGTTGTTTAGCTATTTTCAACCGTTTAGCTTCATCAAACCAAAAAGTCATCCACTCCTGCAGATAATCAGTTGGGCGGTAATCATTTTGCGGTGAAAACCACTCAACTTGCATTGCCGCGAGCAAAGGAGTGCCAGCACTGCCGCTAAATCCAATTAACACGCCTTCGCTAGCGAGCACCTTGACAGCCGATTGCGTAATTGATGTACTGGCACCAAGCAAAATCACGGTCGTGTTAGCACTGGGAATATTAATAAATTGCGGGGCATTTTCTACTTGATTTATGTAAACAACACGCCCATCTTTCACGATGACGCGACATTGTTCTAAATAAAAAATGTTGGCGCGTTTAGAGTGAAAAATTGCTTTTGAATCGGTGAATCGTTCCATTTTTTTATTCTCGTTTAATTAAACGTGCTTTGCCTGATATGCACGTCATTAAAGGCTTTATACTGTCTGTTCAATTGCATGATCCATAAAAATAAAATGCGTCTGCTTTGTTGAATACAAACGACGTTCGTGCAATGAATTCAAAAAGAAACAGGGATTTTTTATTTATGAATACACACTGTGTATGGCAAAAACTATATCAAGTAATAACGGTCGAATCAGAACTTTAAGTCAAAATTGTGACGCAGTTCTCATTTTTTAATTTTTATCTTTACCCAATAAAGTACTACTGGAAGCTATTTATTCCCTTCGCACGCCTTGATAGACATCAAAAAACACACATTCGAGTGATTTTTCAGCCAGAAATCTGATTTAAAGTTTTTAGGATGCAACATGAACCTTTATAATGCGGCTTTAATTTATTTATTTTTTGAGGAAAACAATGGCTGTTTACAGTACAAACGAATTTAGATCGGGTCTTAAAGTCATGCTTGATAACGATCCTTGTGCAATTATCGAAAATGAATTTGTCAAACCCGGTAAAGGTCAAGCGTTCAATCGTGTCAAAATTCGCAATTTAAAAACCGCTCGCGTCATTGAGCGTACATTTAAATCGGGTGATACCCTTGAAGGCGCGGATGTGGTCGATGTGGAAATGCAATATCTCTACAATGATGGAGAATATCGTCATTTCATGATGCAAGAAACATTTGAACAATATCAAGCTGATTCAAAAATTGTCGGTGATGCGGCACTTTGGCTCAAAGATCAAGATATGTGCACCGTTACGTTGTGGAACGACGCGCCACTTGCGGTGACGCCAGCCAATTTTGTCGAACTTGAAATTATCGAAACCGATCCGGGTGTGCGTGGTGATACCTCAGGCGGTGGCGGTAAACCTGCAAAATTATCGACAGGGGCAGTCGTTCGCGTGCCTTTATTTGTACAACAAGGTGAAATGATTAAAGTGGATACACGCACCGCTGAATATATTTCAAGAGTGAAAGAATAAAAACGTGCCATCTACAGCGCAATCTTCTTGGCAACCGACTTGCTCGATTGCCTTATTGCAACGTAGAGCGTGGATGCTAGAACGCATTCGCGCTTTTTTTGCACAGCGACACGTTCTCGAAGTTGAAACGCCCATTCTCAGTCATGCGAGTGGTACTGATCCGCAACTTGCTTTTTTTACCACAACCTACTATTCACCGCCTCAAACACACACTCTGTTTTTGCAAACGTCGCCCGAATTTGCCATGAAGCGACTCTTAGCGAGTGGTTGCGGTTCGATTTATCAAATTTGTAAAGCGTTTCGTAATAACGAAGTAGGACGCTTTCACAATCCTGAATTTACACTTTTAGAATGGTATCGAGTGGGATTTGATTTACACGATCTCATGGATGAAGTAGAAGCGTTATTTAACGCTTTATTTGGTGAGCATCTAAAAGCGCCAGAGCGACTGGCGTATTCGACTGTTTTTGCCCACTATACGGGACTAGATGCGCTGACATTTTCATATCACACTTATTGCGACTTCGCAAAACGCGAAAATTTGCAGGATGCGATTACATTATGTGGTGAAAATCATGCGCTATGGCTCGATTTTTTATTTAGTTTTTGTGTGCAACCGCATTTAGGTAAAAATGCGTTGTGCTTAATTTACGGGTACCCTGCTTGCCAATCCTCACTCGCAAGAATAAACGCAACTAATCCATCTATCACAGATCGTGTGGAAGTGTTTATTAACGGTGTAGAGTTAGGCAATGGATTTTATGAATTAACGCACGCGGCTGAACAAAACGCGCGTTTTGATGCTGAAATATCGGCACGAAAAAATGACAATCTCCCGCAAGCAACTAAAGATACACGTTTACTTGCCGCCTTAGACGCAGGACTTCCCGATTGCGCTGGCATTGCGATTGGTCTTGATAGAGTACTCATGATTTTAAACGAAAGCGCATCTATCTCGGACGTATTAAGTTTTGATATTCAACACGCTTAAACATCGAAAAGGCGCAACAAGAACACCTGTTACGCCTTTATCTTTACGCCCATGGATATAGGCTCAATTTGACTGATTTTCGTCATCAACTTTTGATAAACCGTCCAATGACCAATTACTAAATTCAGCACCACCGCTGGTATCATCACCATTTTTGTAACTAATACGACACACATATTTATGTTTTGTAGGTGGTGTCGCTTCTTTTACCACATCCGCTTCTGCACTAACAACATATTCATAGTTACCCAAACTCCACGCATTTAATGGTTTTTCAGGCAACGTCACCGTTGTTTTTTCATCTAAACTCGCTTTGAGATGCGCATTGCAATGTTGAAACGCAAACTGCGTCATATCCGAGGATTGCGGTAGCATACTGCCTTGATCTTTACTATCTACCAGAAATAAATCAGACGTCGCTGCATTTTTTGCAATGGGAATGAGCAATTCACGCTGAAAAAGAATAAGGGCAATAACCGCAGCAATAATAATGAGAACTCTTTTTTTATTAGTTGTTTTATTCGTACTTGTTTGATCGTCCATAGTTACCCTAATTAATAAAGTTAATGAAAGCGACGATAGTATAACACAAGTCATTTAGTGAATTTGTGGGGATAAATACCGAAAACATACCCCATTTATTTACATTAAGGCATTTTTCAACTGTAAATGCGTATTTAATTACCTTTCACGCAATTTCCCACTTATTTTTTAATGACTTTTAGATAAAAAAGTCCTAAGCATTAGCCGCGCCAATGGCGTTAACCCCTTATCTAAAACTAGGATTTTTGCTTGTAAAGCGCCATCACCTGTTTCACATAGTTTTGCGTTTCAGGATAAGGCGGAATGGAATTATTGTGCCGTAATACGGAATTTTCTCCCGCATTGTAAGCCGCAATAGCAAGATCTAAATTGTTGGGAAATAAATCCAATAAATGCCGTAAATAGCGCGTTCCACCATCAATGTTTTGCTCAGGGTTATTGCTATCCTGTACCCCAAAGCGACTCGCTGTTGCGGGCATAAGCTGCATCAACCCGACGGCGCCCGAGGTCGACACGGCATTGGGTCGATAAGCCGATTCTGCTTGTATAACAGCGTGAACCAATTTTTCATCTACTTGATGACGCGCCGCTACTTGTGAAACTAACTGGTTAAATTTGTTTTTATCCGTAGTATCATAAGGCGCATTCGCAGGCGTTGCATAAAAACCTTTACTTACAGAAACCACAAACGTAGCGGCAGGCACAACAACTTTTGTTTTGCTAATTAATGCAACATCCGTGCGCGGTTTATCGGTATAAATGATGTTTTTTGCTGTTGTATCTTGGTATTTATAAAAATACCCTGTGGTTGGCGTAGAAGCCAACGCGGGCGTTTTAATAATTGGTTTTGCGGCTGGCACGGTGGCAGCTTTATTGGTATAGGTCACTATGCCATTTGCATCTACCGATTTTTTATAAATATCTGCTTTTACCTGCCCACAGTATCCTATTATGAAAAAAATAACCAAACAATTACGCATAACCTCATTACCTTTAGCTTGTTGTCATCACCACCTTTTCAGCAGCTTGCGCTACATTACTGCGTGCTGTATCGGCACAATTAGCAATTGCTAAAGCAACGCCCATTCGGCGATTGACAAATGCTTGTGGTTTTCCAAATAAACGAATGTCGGTATTAGGTAGACTCAACGCTTCATGCAATCCGCTATAGCGTAAATTTTGTGCGTCAATTGGACTTAAAATCACCGCACTAGCGCCAGCACTGTGTAGCGTGGTATTAACAGGTAATCCTAAAATGGCGCGAGCATGTAAATCAAATTCCGTTTGCCATTGAGTGAGTAATGTCACCATACCAGTATCATGCGGACGAGGACTCACCTCACTAAACCAGACCTCATCGCCACAAATAAATAATTCCACGCCAAATAAACCCAATCCACCAATAGCGGTCGTAATTTCTTTAGCGATATGTTTTGCGGTTTGTAACGCTTTTTCACTCATGCCTTGTGGCTGCCAGCTTTCCCTGTAATCCCCATTTTCTTGTGTATGCCCAATGGGTTCACAAAACGTGGTTTCCACCTCGCCTTGTGCATTGCGAGCACGAACGGTCAACAACGTAATTTCAATATCAAAAGTGATTTTGCCTTCAACAATGACTTTTCCTGTATCCACACGCCCACTATTTCCAGCATACTCCCATGCGGCTTTGAGCTCCTGAGCGTTTTTGACCATCGATTGCCCTTTCCCCGATGACGACATCGTTGGTTTAATAAAACAAGGATAACCAATCCCCTTTGCAACCGCCGCCTCTAATTCGTCAAACGACTCCGCAAACGCATAAGTTGATGTAGGCAATCCTAACGTCTTTGCCGCTAGTGTGCGGATACCCTCACGATTCATCGTCAGTTGAATAGCACGGGCATTGGGGACTACCACGCAGTTGCCTTGTTGCTCAATCTCCAGTAGCGCATCTGTGGCAATCGCTTCAATTTCTGGAATAATATAATCGGGTTTCTCTTGCTCAATTAACGCTTTTAATGCGTTGGCATCCGTCATATCAATCACATAAAAACGGTGTGCTAGCGCGTGCGCGGGGGCATTGGCGTAGCGATCCACTGCAATCACTTCAACGCCTAGGCGCTGCAGTGAAATGGCCAGCTCTTTCCCCAACTCACCACTTCCAAGTAACAGCGCTTTTGTTGCGCTAGACGTTAACACCGTGCCTAAAGTCATAAAAAATACACCTCAAAATGAATGAAAAAAGAAATTGGATTGCTCTATTATAAGCCTTAAATATAACACTCGTCGTTTTTAGGCTAAAATAGTCTAAAAAGACGACTAAAGTGAAGTCTGAGCTCATTTCCAAGGTGAACAAAAACGTGAATTTACAATTAATAACTACGCTACATACCCGATTGCCCACCACGCATGGGGATTTTGTCTTGCATTACTATCGTACTAATCAAGATGAAAAAGAACATTTAGCACTTGTCAAAGGCATGGTGTCACAGCAAGAAGATGTCCCCGTGCGTGTGCATTCAGAATGTATTACAGGCGACGTATTTGGCTCACGACGTTGCGATTGTGGTGAACAGCTCGCACGGGCAATGCAGTTTGTTGAAAATGCCAGCATGGGCGTGGTGCTTTATTTGCGTCAAGAAGGACGTGGCATTGGTTTGCTCCATAAACTGCAAGCATATAATCTTCAAGATCAAGGCATGGACACGGTCGATGCTAACCTAGCGCTCGGTCATCTTGCTGATGAGCGTGAATATGATGTGGCTGCCGCTATTTTAAACGATTTACAAATTCGCTCGGTTGCACTACTCACCAACAATCCCGCTAAAATTTCTGCTCTCACAAAGCTCGGCATTAACGTCACCTCACGTTTGCCTTTAGAAGTCGTTGCTAATTTTGATAACGCTGATTATTTAAAAACAAAAGCCACTAAAATGGCGCATTTTTTAGGTGACGCTGAAGTGGTCAACCCTTAATTTACAATCGTCACACAACAAGAGAAAACGTATGCGTTATTTATGCCTGCTTTTTTTAATCAGTCTCTCTGCGTCTATTTACGCCATTGAGGAAGATTTACCTAATGCAGAAACTGAGTCGTTGCCTGAAGTTCCTGAGCTTCCTATGCCAATCAAAAGTGGTGAAACCTTAGAGCCCGACATCACCATCGTTCGTAAAGGTAAAAATACCGTGCAAGAATATCGACGTAACGGGCAACTATTCATGGTAAAAGTGATACCCGATGTCGGTCCTCCCTACTATTTACGCGACACTAACGGTGATGGCAAAATGGATGTTCGCTCCAATCAACTCGATCAAGGCGCTGACGTGAATATGTGGCGTATTTTTGAGTGGTAACAGCGTGATAATAAAAAAAGCCGCTGACATAGCACAAGCGGCTTTTTTAGAAAAACAGTTCTATTCGCTTTCGGTGCTCGCTAAATCGACTAAAGTGCGTGCATTAGGTAAGACCGAATTATCAAAAACACTCAATGATGCACATAATTTATCTCTAATCACCTCATACATTGAATTAGCCAGTTTCACATGCTCACGCGATGCCCGATTCACCCATCCAGGAGTCGGTTTGTCGCAAAGCTCACGTCCATAATCAATACATTTTTGATTGATTTCATCGGCTAATTTCTGATAACGCGCCAGCTCTTCTTTATCTGTACTGTGTTTCACTTTTTTGAAATACGCATCACGCGCCGCGACTTCTTCTCGCAATCCTTCCAATTCTTTTAAAAAATCCATTGCCTCACGCAAAATTACACTCGAACTCATAATTTCTCCGTTTACTTAAATTCTCGCTTTATGCCATTTGTAAAATGTCGCATGACAACAAATAATTTTACACAGCTTAAACAAGATTTCAATTCCTACCGACGATAATAGGGAAACAATGTATGTGTAAATTTACGTTAAACGAATCGTTGTTTTTTCAATAATAATGTGTTTTTGTTTATATAACGCACCGATAGCTTGTTTAAACACTTTCTTACTTACGCCAAACAACGCATAAATGGTTTCCGGCTCACTTTTATCACTTACTGCAAGTTCACCGCCATTATCACGAAGCGTCTGCAAAATACGATCAGTCAACGACATCACCTTGCCATATCCGATTTCATGCAACGATAAATCAAGACGCCGATCTTCACGAATGGTTTTGATATACCCATCAATGCGCTGACCACGTTGCAATGTTTGGAAAATTTCATTCTCGTAAAGTAGACCCCAGTGCGTGTTATTCACAATAGCCTTAACGCCTAAATCCGTTTGGTCTGTAATTAATAACTCAACTTTTTGCCCAGCAGTAAATTCATCATTTTCCATTTCATCATGCACATACTGAGATAATTTCGTTGTAGCAACTAAACGCCCCTTATCATCAAGATGAATTTTCACAAAATAAAAATCGCCTACTTCAAGTTCGTAATGCTGTTCACTGAAAGGAAGTAACAAATTTTTCTTCAATCCCCACTCTAAAAAAGCACCATAATAATTGAGCGATACGACTTTCAAATACGCAATATCGTCTACCTGCACCCATGGAATATGCGTTGTCGCAGCAAGATGCCCATCGCTGTCGACAAATACAAACACACGAACGCTCTCCTCTAATTCATATTTTTTGGGTTTCTCATCAATGAGTAAAACCTGTTTGCCCGAGCCCTCATCACTGAGATAAATGCCCGAACTATTTTGTTTTTTGATATTGAGTGTATTAATTTTGCCGATGTTTATCATGATGAGAAAGTCGCTTGGAATGGATTGATTTTGATTGTAACACAGTTTTTTAGGTGAATTTGATTGCGTGCTTATGTGAAAATAGCGTTTTTCTACAAACGTTAGTTCAAATCATGCTATGACAGATTATGCAATCGGTTGGGATATCGGTGGCGCACACGTTAAAGTTGCTGTTATTTATCAACAAAACATACTTGCCGTTCATCAACACCCCTGCCCCCTGTGGCAAGGACTAAGCGAATTAAAAAATGCCGTCTATGCGCTAATGCCACATTTACCTAGTGATAAATCCCATCGTCACGCCATCACGATGACAGGTGAGTTGGTAGATTTATTTGAAAATCGACACGATGGCGTGGCTCGGATTATTGAAACGATGCAACATTTGCTAAGTCCCACCTCTTTGCATATTTTTTGTGGCGTTGATGGCTTGTTGCCTATCGTAGACGTCACCCCTGACCATTATCATGCCATTGCATCGGCAAATTGGTTAGCTAGCAGTACATTAGCCGCAAAGAAAATACACAACGGATTATTTGTCGATATTGGCAGTACCACCACCGATATGCTACTTTTTGAAAATGGCATCGTGAATGCGCAAGGCTACAGCGATTATGCACGCTTAATTTCGCAAGAATTGGTCTATACGGGGATTGTCCGAACAGCGGTCATGGCGGTTGTGCATCACGTTGTGGATAACGGGCGTACTGTTGGCGTGATGGCAGAATATTTTGCGACAATGGCTGATGTTTACCGTTTAACGGGCGAGCTTGGCGACAATCACGATCAAACGCCCACCGCTGATGGCGCAGAAAAATCCATCGACGCTAGCGCAAGACGTTTATCGCGCATGATAGGTGCTGATTTTTCCAAAGAAGAATTATCGCGCTGGCAAGCGGTTGCCAAACACATTCGCCATACACAACAACGTCGCATCGAGCAAAGTTGCGCATTGCATTTAGCGAGGCATTCATCAACACAACCACTGCCATTCATTGGCGCGGGCATTGGGCGATTTCTGGTGAAAGAAATCGCCGCAACACTTGATTGCCCTTACATTGATTTTTCAACGCTATTTACTAGCCATTTGGCTCACGCTTTTGATCCAGCAGATTGTGCACCTGCCGTTGCTGTGGCAAGTTTACTCGATTAAACAACACGATCGGGTAGGGTTTGCCCTGCAAAATGTGCCGCTAAGTTAGCTAGCACTTTTTCACCCATGGCAGTGCGCGTTTCAAGTGTCGCACTGCCTAAATGTGGCAGAAGCGCCACGTTATCTAATGTCAAAAAACCTTCATAAATATGGGGCTCATTTTCGTACACATCGAGCCCAGCTCCTGCAATTTGTTTATTTTTTAACGCATCACAGAGCGCAACACTATCCACCACATCACCTCGTGCCGTATTGATTAAATGTGCGGAAGGTTTCATTAATTTTAACGTCTGTGCGTTGATTAAATGTTTTGTATTCGCGCCTGCAGGACAATGCAGGGAGACAAAATCTGCCTGCGCCAACACTTCTTCAACGCTATTGCAACGTTTTGCTTGCAAATCCTGCGTAACATATTCATTTGCCGCACTAGGATTAAAATAAATAATCTTCATATCAAATCCATGGTGTGCTTTACGCGCCATCGCCTGACCTATACGCCCAAAACCAATTAACCCCAAGGTCGCCCCCGTCACGTTTGAACTGAGCATGTGCGTTGGACACCATCCTGTCCACTGTTTAGCGCGAACTAAACGATCCCCTTCCGCCCCACGTCGTGCGGTCATTAAAAGCAACGTCATGGCAATATCTGCTGTACTTTGCGTCAATACATCGGGCGTATTGGTGACAAGTAGTCCATTCGCCTTTGCTGCGGTAATGTCAATATGATTATAGCCTACGCCAAAATTCGCCAAAATTTTGCAGCGTTTATTTTCAACGTTCAACACCTCCGCTGGAAACGAATCACACACTGTCGGGCACACGGCATCATATTCTTGCAATGCCGTCTTAAATTCATCTGCGGTTAATGGACGATCCGTTTCATTAAGTGTTACATTGTACAAATGACGCAATTTTTCTTCTACAGACAACGTCCAGCGACGCGTAATAAACACTTTAGGCTTGTGCATTGTTAACTCCAAAAAGTTTAGACGTTATTTTTATATAAATTGAGAAGTAAAGCGTACAAAAATAACGTCTAAAAGTCAGTAAAATCGTGCTTTGGATTTAATTTTACACTTAAAAGAGCGAAATCAATTGGTTATTTTTGGTTATGATGCGGATGTTGGATAGCGCAAAAACGCAAGAGCGGTGCTGATGCCAACACGCTTAGTTGATTATTTGCGGTGATGAATGCAATTCGTATTTTTCAACCAGTAACACTTGTTCGCTGGCTTTCGGATTTTTTTCGAGTCGCGCAGCAACACGATATAGCGGAAAAGAACTCACACTATTTTTATACATTGAAATGGGTTCTACCTTTCTAAAACGTTGATAGGCGGTACGCTGAACATCACTTGATTTTTGTTCTTGATAAACAGATGCTATAAATTTTGATTCATTCATAATATCCCCTTCCTAGTCACGGATATAACAATATCAACGGTTTCGTGCGGCTAAATAATCTGCTTTCACCCGTTCTTTGATCAATTTAGCGATGTCATCTAAATCCATGGTACCATCAAAAACTCCAATGAAATTAGCCGGTTTACACACTGCAATACGGTGCGCCTCAACGGTATTGGCAAACGCACATTCCACATAATTATCGTGACCAGAACTTAACACAATCATAGGTGACATAGGCGGTGCGGATTGAATTCGCTCTAACGCCGCTCTAATTTCCATTTTAGACATAAAGACCTCCTAAAATTTAGTCTGCTAACGCAACTCTTTTTCATTCACACTCTACCATTTAAGCTGTTGAAAATTACTCTCTTTTACTCTCATATTCGTGCCATTGATTGCAAAATAGTGCTAATCGGGTTCTAATCTCATTATCGATAAAGGCTCTTTAAGGTTTTTTGTGCTGTGTGGAAATTTTTGGTTTTATTTAGTGCGATTTGTTGTTTTTGTAGTCATACCCTGTTGGCAAATGAGGCGGATGAACCCCCACGTTTTGAAAAATTTGAAGTTCTACATGACAGCCTAGGCGATTTAGCCCTGTCTGATATCCTCACAAATCAAGATTGGCAAGGGATTACGACACCTATTTTTAGTGGTGGCTACTCAACTGGGGCGCATTGGATCAAATTAACAATCAACGCCAATACCAATGAAAAGTTGCTACTGACCCTATTTTTTGCAACTCACGGTGATATTCGTTTATATCTCCCCGAAACAATGGTGGACAACACCGCACATATTCTGGCAAAACCCACAGAAGTTAAACATTGGTTTTTTTTACAGCAAGGGAATTTATTTCCATTTGAGCAACGTGAACTGGACTGGAGAGCGTTTAGTTTTGCGTTACACTCCGCTAATGTATCGCGCGCAGCACAGCAGGTTGTTTATTTACGAATTGTGTCGTCGAGTTCCCATCTCGTGTTTCCCAAGATTTGGCGGATAGCGGATTTTCTAAAATACGAAAAACATGAAATCATGCTATTTAGCTATGTGATGGGCATGATGACACTTTTTTTATTCCTTGCCTTAGTATCATGGTTTTTCACCCGAAAACCCTTGCAGCGCCATTATATTATGCTCACCATAGCGGCGTTTTTTTACGTTATTTGCGCTGATGGGATTCTCGCACAATGGTCTATTTTTAATCCTTATATCAACTCGATTGCTATGGGCGTTGCATCGGCATTACTGCAAATTATGCTGTTATTTGTCATGCGTGATTTAACGTTCAAAAAAGACCAAACATTGTGGCTTTATTATGTGCAAAGTGGATTTATCGGTGTAGGGGTGTTGACCCTTATGTTTGCCATATTAGGCTATTACTATCTCATCGCGACGTTTTTTGTATCAATAAATTTACTGGCAACCATTGTCAGTGCGACGTGGAGCATTTTACTTTGGCGAAAGAAAATTTTGGCTGGTTACATTTGCCTTGTTTATTGCCTTATTTTGACAAACTATTTAATTCCATCTATTGGCTATCTTGGTTTGTCGACCCTCCCTGTTTTAAATATGTATGGCGTGGAAATTGGTACCTTTTTTATCTTATTGGTACTTTTAGTCATTACTGTATACGATGCCTATCACAAAGTGCTTTACATCAAAAAGCAACCGTACAAGCGCAATTACAAGCAAAAGCATCGCAGTCACAGCGTTATTGGCTCACCATGCTGACACATGAAATCAAAACACCACTAGCCATTAT
The DNA here is from genome assembly GCA_900299045.1 of Methylococcaceae bacterium. Taxonomy (GTDB): domain Bacteria; phylum Pseudomonadota; class Gammaproteobacteria; order Methylococcales; family Methylomonadaceae; genus UBA10906. The sequence goes on along the minus strand of OMIH01000051.1, from coordinate 6,821 downwards.
TCATTCAAGTTGCCAAAATATGGCGCTTTTTGATGTTGACCTGCCAACGCAAAAACGTATTGATAAAATTCAACGCAGTGCAGATCGCATTGATACTTTAGTGCAACGTTTTTTGCGCAATGATGAAATTCTTTCACGCTTAGATTATATTCAACGTGCGCCCATTCGTTTAAATAAATGGTTACCTGAGCAACTCGCCCTATTTGATGAATCAGCCCAAAAACGGTGGCATTTTAAAATTCAATCCGAATTGATTATTTCAGCCGATGACAGCTTACTTGCGATTGCGCTCAATAATTTACTGATTAATGCGTTGAAATATAGTGATGAAAAATATCCCATCGACATCCTTGTTGAACCTCAATTAAGACAATCCATTGAGGGCATTTTGTTCTCTATTACAGATCATGGTTCACACATTGACGAAGAAAAAAGAGAATATCTTTTTGGACGTTATCAACTAAGCGAATATACAGGCAATGGCATTGGTTTGTGGGCGTGTCGAGAAATTGCTCGAGCACATAATGGCGAAGTTTGGCTTGAGAAACCCAGTCATTATGTAGGCAATACATTTAATATTTGGTTACCTAAACAGGATAAACATTGATGCAAACAATCACCATAGCAATTATTGAAGATGATATTGATTTAGCAGAAGAATTGGTTTTTCATCTTCAATATCAAGGCATGATTGTCGTATTTTTTGAAAATGGTACGCAATTTGATGCGTGGCTTACCAATAATCACTGCGATGTACTTATCTTAGACCTCAACCTGCAGGGTGGGGAAGATGGACTTGCTATTTCAAAACGTCTATCCATACGAGAAGATTTTCGCATTATCATGCTAACGGCTCGCACGACATCTGAAGATAGAATTTCTGGGTTCGATTGCGGTGCTGATGTGTACCTACATAAACCCGTAAATTTTACGGAATTAGTATCAGTCATTCGACGCCTTGTGAAACGCTTGCCTGAAATGAAAATACGGCATTGGGAATTACATACCACAACCGCGTTTCTCATTTCACCTGAAGGTGAAAAAATCAAACTCACCACAAATGAAAATAAGTTTCTACAGCGATTAAGTCGGGGCGGTGCGCATTATGTCCCTCGTAGCGAATTAGAGAATAATTTATGGGGAACGAGCGATATTCATACCGCACATCGACTTGAATTACTCGTCAGTCGATTGCGGCATAAGTTAAAAATCACCAAAATGGATTTAATTCAAACCTACTGGCGTGTTGGTTACGGCTTAACTATTTATCTAAAAAAATGTTAACGATTGTTTCATTTAAATTTTGATTTTATTGTAATTTTCTTCGCTTTCGCGCTGAATTTTTTCGCCTTCGTTAATCAAACGATTACCTTCGTCAATCTTATTTTTACCATCACGAATTAATGCACCGCCTTCATCGATGAGTTGTTTGCCTTTTTTCCATCGTTCAGCAAGATTGGCAATATCTTTACTTTCACTTAGCATACGCTCACCTGAAAGAATCGATTGCGTTGGCGTTGGTGCTGGTAGAGGAACTGGATCAGAGGCACAACCCGCAAGCAATAAAATGGCACATACACCGGTTAAATGCGCTGGGGAAATAAGTAGTTTTTGCATATAGACAAGCTCCAATAAAGTTAAGCAAATGAACGTTTACAGTATATTTTATCTGCCCTCAATTTTAGCAAGAGAGCCATACTGAAAACAAGAAGAACGCTTTACGCATTCTCGATATAACAAAAAAGGCTCAACGTATGAACGTTGAGCCTTCTTGTGTTTATCAAAACAGACTTAACTGCGTTGACACAACCCTTATTTTGTCGCTGTTGAGCGATAATATTCAATCGCTGCGCCAACACCACTGCCTGCTTTGATATCAAAACCACAATCAAGCATTGCCATTTCCGCACCCGCAATCGCGCCAAGCATAGACACATCATTCATGTCGCCCATGTGACCAATACGGAATACTTTACCCATTACTTCAGATAAACCGCCACCCAACGAAATGTTGTAGCGATTAAACGCGGTACCAATCACTTCACGCGCGTCTTTATCGGCGGGGACAACCACAGCCGTCACGGTATTTGAGTGAAAGCCGTCATGCGCACACGTTGTTAAACCCCAAGCCGCTACAGCACGACGCACACCTTCACCTAAACGGAAATGACGTGCATACACATTGTCTAACCCTTCTGCGAATAATAAATCGAGTGATTTACGCAATCCATAGAGAATCGGTAAATTAGGCGTATACGGGGTATAACCTGTTGCGTTATTTGTAATTTGATCTTTTAAATCAAGGAAACAACGTGGATAAGTTGACGTTTCAACCGCTTTCAATGCTTTTTGGCTGAACGCTAAAAATGCGCCACCTGCTGGCAACATAAAGCCTTTTTGTGAACCGCTGATAATAGAGTCAACTCCCCATTCATCCATTTTGAATTCGATACTCGCAATAGAACTCACGCCATCAACAAACAAAAAGGCGGGGTGTTTTGCCGCGTCCATTGCTTTGCGCATACCTGCGATATCGGACGTCACGCCCGTTGACGTTTCATTGTGCGTTGCTAACACGGCTTTAATTTCGTGATTCGTATCTTCTTTTAAACGCGCTTCGAGTTTGTCGAGTGGCACGCCTTTGCCCCACGCTTCTTCGTGCAATTCCACTTCAAAACCCAAACGGGTTGCCATATTTGCCCATAAGTGTGCAAATTGACCAAAACGGTAAATTAAGACTTTATCACCAGGATTTAAAACGTTTGTTAATGTAATTTCCCAACCTGCTGTACCGGTGGCAGGGAAAATAAAAGCTTGCCCTGTTGTAGTGCCGAACACTTTTTTCAAATCTTCAAGCAATGGCGCAAATAATTTGGGGAAAATAGGTGAACGGTGATCTTCCATTGGAACGTGCATTGCGTTGAGCACTTCGTTTGGAACATTGGTTGGACCTGGAATATAAAGGTGGTTACGACCTGCCATGATTTCTCTCGCTTGTAAAGTTTAAAATAGGTGAAAAAACGCGCAATCATGACATAGCCACCGGTAATCAGCAAGATTTTACGCGCTAAAGTCATGTTAAAAATTGACTTTACCTGCTTGAAAAGTAGAATGATTAACTTTAATTTCAATTTTCATTCCAGCTTTTAAGGCTGAATGAGTAATTTTTACGTTTCACGACATTCAAAGGAAAAATTTTAATGAGTCACACTTTATACACGTCATCAGTGTCGCGCGTGCAGCGTTGCGAATTAGCCGTTCCTGGCTCAAGCCCTGAAATGTTTGAAAAAGCGTTAAAAAGTGGCGTCGATTTTATCTTTTTAGATTTGGAAGATGCCGTTGCGCCTGATGATAAATTACAAGCGCGTAAAAACGTCATTGCCGCCATCAATGATTTAGACTGGAAAGGACATGGCATTACTGTATCGGTGCGTATCAATGGTTTAGATACGCAATACATGGTGCGTGACGTGGTAGATTTAGTTGAACAAGCCGGCAGTAAAATCGACACCATTTTAATTCCTAAAGTGGGCGTTTACTCAGACGTTTACATGGTTGAAGCGATGCTTAGTCAACTCGAAACGCAACAAGGCTTGAAAAATAAAATCGGCATTGAAGCGTTAATCGAAACCGCGCTAGGCATGGCGAATGTGGAAGACATTGCCAAACAAGGGGCATTAGGTGGTCGTCTTGAAGCCTTACATTTTGGCGTTGCAGATTACGCGGCAAGTAACCGTGCAAGAACGGTCAATATTGGCGGTTTAAATCCTGATTATCCCGGTGATCAATGGCATTTTGCACTCAGCCGCATGACCGTTGCCTGTCGCGCGTATGGTTTGCGTCCAATTGATGGTCCCTTTGGTGATATTAAAGATCCTGAAGGCTACATCGCTGGCGCAAGACGTGCCGCTGCGTTGGGTTGCGAGGGTAAATGGGCAATTCATCCCTCACAAATTGCGTTGGCTAATGAAGTGTTCACGCCACCTGAAGCGGAAGTCAACAAAGCAAAACGCATTTTAGAAGCACTCAAAGAAGCCGCTGCCCAAGGTAAAGGCGCCGCCGCACTTGATGGGCGTTTAATTGACGCAGCGTCTGAGCGCATGGCAAATAATGTAGTACGCGCAGCTGAAGCGATTGCCGCTAAAACACGTTAAGTGACAATGTATAGCGCTAAAAAAGGCGCTACATTAAACAAATAAGTGCCAATTTTGTAAAATGCCATTCCTGCATAGTGAATACTATCAAAACGCTCATGCGATAGTTTGAACCATTTGCTATGCAGTCGATACAACGCATCGTGATACAACGTGAACACAACAAACCAAATCGTGATCACACTCAAATTAATGACAGTTGCCCATCCTAAAATACGACGCAGTAAATCAATGGTCATCTCATGCACCAAAGTAAGGTAAAAAACTATATAATATAGATGGTTATATAACAGTTATCATTTCAATACAATAGGAAGTTTTATGGATATTCATGAATATCAAGCCAAAGAATTATTAAGTGGCTATGGCGTCAAAATCGCAGAAGGCGGCATTGCGCACAACACAGAGGAAGCCGTGCAACGCGCCAGAGAAATTGGCGGGCATATTTGGGTCGTCAAAGCACAAATTCACTCAGGCGCACGCGGTAAAGCCGGTGGGATTAAAGTGTGCAAAACCATCGACGAAGTCAACACCGCAACACAAGATTTATTACATAAAGTGTTAGTCACACATCAAACGGGCGCAGCTGGAAAATTATGCGATAAAGTGTACGTTGAAGCGGGCACGGACATTCAAAAAGAATTGTATTTTTGTTTCTTAGTTGACCGTATTTCTGAGCGTATCGTCATGGTCGGTTCAGCACAAGGCGGCATGGAAATCGAAGAATTAGCAGAAACTAATCCTGAAGCGATTACGAAAATTTATATTGAACCTGCGGTGGGTCTTCAAGATTATCAAGCGCGTGAAATGGCGTTTGCAATGGGTTTACCCTCTGAATTGATGAGCCATGCCGTCAAAACCATTAAAGGTTGCTACCGCGCATTGCGTGATTTAGACGCGAATATGCTCGAAATCAATCCATTAGTCATTACAGGCAGTAATGAACTAGTCGCTCTCGATGCGAAAATGGGTTTTGATGAAAATGCCTTATTCCGTCGCGCTAAAATTGCGGATTTACGCGATAAAACCCAAGAAGATCCACGCGAAACCGCGGCAGCTGACCATGGTCTTAGCTACGTGGGTTTAGATGGTGACATTGGTTGCATGATTAACGGTGCAGGTCTTGCCATGGCGACTATGGACATGATTAAACTCGCTGGCGGTGAACCTGCTAACTTCCTTGACGTGGGCGGTGGTGCATCGGCTGAACGCACTGAAAAAGCGTTTCGTTTAGTATTAGCAGATGCGAATGTTAAAGCCATGCTTGTTAATATCTTTGCAGGCATTAACCGTTGCGATTGGATTGCGCAAGGCGTTGTTCAAGCGGTCAAAAATATTGATATGAAAGTGCCATTGATTGTTCGTTTATCGGGAACAAATGTGGAAGAAGGTCGTCGCATTATTGCAGAAAGCGGTTTACCCATTATCACCGCTGAAACCTTAGCAGAAGCGGCAGAAAAAGCCGTTGCCGCACGCAATCAAGTTGTCGCTAACGAAACCGCAGGAGCTTAAACACATGGCCATTTTTATTAACGAAACCACCCGCATTATTGTTCAAGGATTTACGGGGAAAATCGGCACATTCCACGCACAAGACATGATTAACTACGGTTCAAATGTTATTGGCGGTGTCACACCCGGAAAAGGTGGTCAAACCCATTTAGATCGCCCAGTTTTCAATACGGTAAAAGAAGCCGTTGACCAAGGCGGCGCAGAGGCAAGTATCATTTTCGTTCCACCTGCATTTGCGGCTGATTCGATTATGGAAGCCGCTGACGCGGGCATTAAATATTGCGTTGCGATTACTGACGGCATTCCCACGCAAGATATGATGACAGTGAAAAATTTCTTGCGTCGTTTCCCAAAAGAAAAACGCATGGTTTTAACGGGACCTAACTGCGCGGGTACTATCAGTCCTGAGCGTTCAATGCTTGGCATTATGCCGGGTCATATTTATATGCGCGGCAATGTAGGTGTTGTTGGACGCTCTGGCACACTTGGCTATGAAGCTGCAGACCAAATGAAACGTCTTGGCATTGGTATTTCAACATCAGTGGGTATTGGTGGTGATCCCATTAACGGCAGTTCACACCGCGACATCTTTGAACATTTTGAACAAGATGACGAAACCAAAGTGGTACTCATGATTGGTGAAATCGGTGGTCCACAAGAAGTTGACGCAGGGTTGTTTGCAAAAGCCAACATGAAAAAACCGGTGATTGCTTATATTGCTGGTTTAACCGCGCCAGAAGGTCGTCGTATGGGTCATGCGGGTGCGATTATTTCTTCTGCTGGCGAAAGTGCCGCTGAAAAAGTAGCGATGCTCAAAGACTTAGGCGTGACTATCTGCCCTACCCCATCAGCAATGGGTGAAACAGTCGCTAAAGTGTTGGCTGGGTTGAAATAAGTTTTTAAAAATTGTTATTTTATTAAGAGTTCAAGTTGTCATAAGTTTCAACTTGAACTCTTAGTTTTTTAAACAGATTTAGTTTAATGAAATCCATGCTGCATTGGCGTGTTGTTGAAAGCTGATTCTGGCACGCATTACGATAACAGGTAGATGCTTATGTATGCAGAAAAATTAAAACACTTTGAAAATGTTGAAAATTTAGGCGGAAAGGCATGGGAACATGCCGTTATGATTGATTTAGTTGAAAAAACAGACAT
>OMIH01000050.1 GCA_900299045.1 Methylococcaceae bacterium | reverse complement strand
ATTTATATTGATTCAAAATTTTAAAATTTTTCCTCACTCTATTTTTGAGATACCGCAATGAAATTTGTAATTAACCGTGAATCGCTGTTAACTCCTCTGCAACAACTTGTCAGCGTCATTGAGAAACGTCAGACCATGCCTGTGCTTTCAAACGTGTTGCTTGTTATTCAAAACGAACAATTGACCATGACAGGCACAGACTTAGAAGTGCAGTTGATTGCAAAACTCGATTTACCCAATGCAACGGATGGGGCGATTACGGTTCCTTCTCGTAAATTTCTGGATATTTGCCGTCTTTTGCCTGTTGGCTCAGAAATTCGTTTTGAACAGCAAGAGGATAAAGTAAAAATTACGTCTAATCGTAGTCGTTTTTCCCTCAATTGCTTACCCGCAGACAATTACCCTGAATTCGCTGAAGGCGACTTGGATCATCAATTCATCATCAATGCGGGGCAGTTTAAGCGAGCATTAGAGAAAACGACGTTTTGCATGGCTAATCAAGACGTACGCTATTATCTCAACGGCTTGTTACTTCATATTTCGAATAATAAACTTGAACTAGTTGCCTCAGATGGACATCGATTGTCCATTTACGAAGATCAACTAGAAATGGCAACGGGATTTGAGGCTAGAATTATTTTGCCGCGTAAAGGGGTTTTAGAGCTGAATAAATTACTCGATGACAGTGAAGCGGAATTAAAAATTGAATTTTCAGCTAGCAGTATTCGAATTTTTATTAAACATTTAATTTTTTCTGCAAAATTGGTGGATTCCAAATACCCAGATTTCAGCAAAGTGTTTGCACAAACGTTTTTAAGTCCGCTTGAAATTGAAAAATCGGTATTAAAAAATGCCTTAACGCGTGTTGCTATTTTGTCGAATGAAAAGTTTAAAGGTCTGACTTTTGACATTAACACGCAATATTTAAAAATTAGCACGCATAATCCAGAGCACGATGAGGCGGAAGAAGAGTTAGCGATTATTTACGATGATGAACCGCTATCTATTGCGTTCAATGCGCAATATTTGTCTGATGCGATGTCAAATTTAGATGGCGATACGGCGTTACTGACGATTGCTAGCGATGCAAGTAGTTGCTTTATAAACGAGCCGGTTAATGATAAATATAAATTTATTGTCATGGCTATGCGCTTATAACTACTGCTATTAAACGTCTTAAGGGCTATAATGAGCGGCTAAGCAGCGTTTACGCTTTAAGCGATAGGTTAACAGAAAATTAGCAACAGGAAGAATAGACACCGTTATGAGTAATCCAATCGATCAATACGACAGTAGCAATATTCAAGTGCTTAAAGGGTTAGATGCTGTGCGCAAACGCCCTGGAATGTACATTGGCGACACCGATGATGGATCGGGTTTGCATCACATGGTCTTTGAGGTTGTGGATAACTCCATTGATGAAGCCCTTGCGGGGTATTGCAAAGAAGTTCGTGTCATTATTCAAACCGATGGCTCGGTTAGTGTATCGGATGATGGTCGAGGAATTCCTGTTGATATTCACGAAGAAGAAGGTCGCTCGGCAGCGGAAGTCATTATGACCGTACTGCACGCGGGGGGTAAATTTGACGATAATGCGTACAAAGTGTCCGGTGGTTTGCATGGGGTGGGCGTGTCTGTAGTGAACGCATTATCAGACGAATTACATCTCGAAGTGCGCAAGAATGGACAACTCTACAAACAAAGCTATAAAAATGGCGAGCCAGTGGCGCCTCTTGCGACGTTTGGAAGCGCGGAAGGTTCAGGCACCTCTATTCGTTTTCTGCCCAGTAAAGACACGTTTACGGACGTAGAATTCCATTACGATATTTTGGCGAAACGTTTGCGCGAATTATCGTTTTTAAATTCAGGGGTTCGCATCAGTTTGCAAGATGAACGCAGTGAACGTGAGGATGTGTTTGAGTTTGAAGGCGGGATTAGCGCATTTGTCACGCATTTAAATAAAAATAAAACCCCTCTCTTTCCCGAAGTGTTCTATTTCACCGCAGAAAAAGAAGGGGTGACCGTTGAAGTAGCGATGCAATGGAATGATTCGTATCAAGAAAATGTCTTTTGCTACACAAATAATATTCCACAGCGCGATGGGGGCTCACACTTAGCCGGTTTTCGTAGCGCGTTAACGCGTACTGTCAATCAGTACATCGAAGGCAATGGTTTAGCTAAAAAAGAAAAGGTAGCAACAACAGGTGATGACGCTAGAGAAGGCTTAACAGCAGTGTTGTCGGTTAAAGTGCCTGACCCCAAATTTTCATCACAAACCAAAGACAAACTGGTTTCTTCTGAGGTAAAACCACTCGTTGAATCCACCATGAATGACAAATTGCAGGATTTTTTACTGGAAAAACCGCAAATTGCCAAGTTGATTGTGGGGAAAATTATCGATGCCGCGCGAGCGCGTGACGCAGCGAGGCGAGCGCGTGAGATGACGCGACGAAAAACGACGCTAGACATTGCGGGTTTACCCGGAAAACTAGCGGATTGCCAAGAAAAAGATCCGGCATTATCCGAATTATTTTTAGTGGAAGGGGATTCAGCGGGTGGGTCGGCAAAACAAGGGCGTGATCGACGTACACAAGCGATTTTGCCACTGAAGGGGAAAATTTTAAACGTGGAAAAAGCACGTTTTGATAAAATGATTTCCTCTGAAGAAGTGGGAACCTTAATCACTGCGCTAGGTTGCGGCATTGGTAAAGATGAATATAATCTCGACAAACTACGCTATCACCGTATTATCATCATGACCGATGCTGACGTGGATGGTTCGCACATTCGTACTTTGTTGCTCACTTTCTTTTATCGCCAATTGCCCGAAATTGTTGAAAAGGGCTATATCTACATTGCCCAACCGCCCCTCTACAAAGTCAAAAAAGGCAAGCAAGAGCATTATGTCAAAGACGATGTTGAGTTAAATCGCTATTTAATTCAGCTTGCGCTTGAAAAAGCACAGTTAATTACGCATCCAACAGCGCCGGCAATTCAAGGTCAAGGTTTAGAAAAACTGGCACAAGCGTTTTTAGATGTGAATGCCATTATTACGCGTTTAGCGCGACGTTATGACGATATTTTCTTAGATCAATTTTGCTATATTCCGCCCTTAGACAATACGATTAAAGCGTCAGCGCAATCCATGCAGACGTGGCTGGATAATATCCATGCTCGTTTAACACAAGTGGGCGGACTTGCCGAGTTTACCAGTGAACTAAATTACCACGGTTCAGATGATTTCAACGTGACCGTTACCAAGCGTCAACATGGCACCAGCAAAATTTTCGTCTTGCCAATGGCTTTTTTTAATAGCACGGATTATCAACGTATTGCAGCGTATGCGAATGAAACTGCGGGGATGTTTAATGCGGAATCTGTGATGCTGATGGGAGAGCGTCAACAACCTGTTGACAACTTCAAGCAAGCGTTTGAGTGGATGATGCGCGAAATTAAGAAAGGACAAACGATTCAACGCTACAAAGGACTTGGAGAGATGAATCCTGAGCAGCTTTGGGAAACGACACTAGACAGTAATAATCGTCGCTTATTGCAAGTGCGTATTGAAGATGCGATTGCCGCAGATGACATTTTCACTACGCTCATGGGGGACATTGTTGAGCCGCGTCGTGATTTTATTGTCAAACACGCGCTTGATGTGTCAAATTTGGACGTGTAATTATGCTGACCTACCCTGCTATTGATCCTGTTGCGGTTTCCATCGGATTTATTCATATTCACTGGTATGGCATTATGTACCTTATTGGCTTTGCAGCGGTGTTAGTGCTTGGTCAAAAACGCGCAAAACAAGCGTGGTCACCTATTCAACCCGACGCAGTCGAAGATTTGGTGACGTATGGCGCGATGGGCGTTATTTTAGGGGGGCGAGTTGGGTATATTTTATTTTATAATTTTGGCGAATTTTTAGAAAATCCACTGGTTTTATTTAAAATTTGGCAAGGTGGTATGTCGTTTCATGGCGGGATGCTCGGTGTATTTGCCGCGATGACGTGGTTTGCCAAAAAACAGCAATGCACACTTTGGCAACTCACAGATTTTATTGCTCCGATGGCGCCCATTGGATTAGGTGCGGGGCGTATTGGCAATTTTATTAATTCAGAACTGTGGGGGCGACCCACAGATGTGCCGTGGGCTATGATTTTTCCTAATGGTGGACTCGTTGCACGTCACCCATCGCAAATTTATGAAGCGTTTTTAGAAGGCGTGGTCTTGTTTTTGATTCTGTGGATGTATACGCGCAAACAACGACCTGTAATGGCGGCAACGGGGCTTTCTGTTGCGCTATATGGTTGTTTCCGATTTTTCATTGAATTTTTCAGAATGCCTGATGCGCAGTTAGGCTATTTAGCGCTCGATTGGGTGACGATGGGGCAAGTGTTATCGACACCAATGATTATGATTGGCGCTGCTTTGGTGATTTTAGCTTATAAAAATCAACGTCAGTTATGAAAAATTATCTTCAATTACTTGAAAATTTACTCCACAATGGTACGCTCAAAGGCGATCGCACAGGCAGTGGAACGTTGTCGCTGTTTGGTTATCAAATGCGTTTTGATTTAGCCGCAGGTTTTCCACTTGTGACGACAAAAAAAGTGCATTTAAAATCGATTATTCACGAGTTACTGTGGTTTTTAAACGGCGATACTAACAATCAGTTACTTGAAGCACAAGGCGTTTCCATTTGGCGTGAATGGGCAGATGAAAACGGTGAGCTCGGTGCGATTTACGGCAAACAATGGCGTTCTTGGACGCTACAAAATGGCGAATCCATCGATCAAATTGCCCAAGTGGTTGAGCAAATCAAAAACAACCCTAATAGCCGCCGCATGGTGGTAAGTGCGTGGAATGTGGCGGATTTGCCCGATGAAAAAATGAGCCCTCAAGCTAATGTGGCACAAGGAAAAATGGCGCTTGCCCCTTGTCACGCGTTTTTTCAATTTTATGTGGCAAATGGCAAACTTTCCTGCCAGCTTTATCAACGTAGTTGTGATACATTTATCGGTTTACCGTTTAATATTGCCAGCTACGCCCTACTCACCATGATGATTGCGCAACAATGCGATTTACAATTAGGTGAATTTGTGTGGACTGGCGGTGATGTGCATTTATATTTAAATCATCAAGAGCAAGCAAAAATACAACTGGCGCGGACACCTCGCGTGTTACCCACAATGAAAATAAAGCGCAAGCCACATTCTATTTTTGATTACCAGTACGATGATTTTGAATTAATAGGCTATGATGCCGATACACATATCTTTGCCCCTATTGCTATTTAAGAGGTTTATTTGTGACGTATTTTGACTATCGCCGTTTTAGTGTTTTCTTTTTGTTGCTCTTGCTTGCAGGCTGTGCTTCTGAGCCTGTTATTCGTCCGAGTAAACCTACGCCTGTCGATACAGGTAAAACACCTAATTATAGTCAAGCACGTCCGATTACTGGCGTTTATGCCAACCATCCTGCAGTAAATGAGTTTGTCGCACACATGGTGCATGATTATGGTTTTTCAGAAGATTATTTAAATTCATTGTTTTCGCAGGCGAATAAATTAGATTCCGTAGTACGCCTTGAGGTAGATCCTTTTGTACCTCCAAAACCCAAATATCAAGGTCCAATTTCCACCGAACCTGTTACACCACCAAAACCAACGCCCACGCCCGGATGGGGAAGTTATCGACGACAATTTATTGATGAAACGCACATCAATAATGGCGTGCGTTTTTGGCAAGAAAATGCCACAGCATTGCAACGTGCTGCTGCAACCTATCATGTTGATCCTGAATATATCGTTGGTATTATTGGTGTTGAAACCTATTTTGGGCGCAACGTAGGGAAAACGAATACCTTTGATGCGCTGAGTACGCTTGCTTTTTTTACCGTGCGTCGCGCTGACTATTTCACCAAAGAATTGGAAAATTTCTTATTGATGACGCAAGAAGAACATTGTGAACCGCGGAAAATCATTGGATCTTGGGCGGGAGCGATGGGATTGGGTCAATTTATGCCAAAAAGTTTCCGTAAGCTTGCTGTGGATTTCAATGGTGATGGTAAACGTGATTTATGGAATTCAGAAGATGCCATTGGCAGTGTGGCGCACTATTTTAGTACATCGGGTTGGAAGTTTAATCAACTTGTTGCTACGCCTTCTAGTAGCGGCAATGTAAACGGTGATTACGTTATTTTAGGGACAGAAAATGGCAATGAATTTTGGACAATTGGTGATAATTTCAAAACCATCAAAAAATATAACAGCAGCAATAAATACGCAATGGCTGTGCATCAACTCGGTCAAACGATAAAACAGCGTTATTTAATGCAAAAATAAGTATTAACAAAACACACATTTTAATTTTAGACAGTAATTTTTAGAGACGACTATGGCATTGTATTGTGGAATTGTAGGTTTACCTAACGTAGGTAAATCAACGTTATTTAATGCGCTCACAAAAGCGAAAATTGCAGCAGAAAATTACCCTTTCTGCACGATTGATCCGAATGTGGGGGTGGTTGCTGTGCCAGATCGTCGTCTTGATGCGTTATCGGACATTGTTAAACCAGAGCGCATTTTACCCACGACGATTGAATTTGTTGATATTGCAGGTTTAGTGGCTGGTGCATCAAAGGGCGAAGGTCTGGGTAATAAATTTTTAGCCAATATTCGTGAAACTGATGCGATTGCGCATGTTGTGCGTTGTTTTCAAGATGATAATGTGGTGCATGTAGCGGGTAAAATTGATCCACTTTCCGATATTGAAGTCATCAATACCGAATTAGCACTTGCGGATATGGCTTCTGTTGAAAAAGCGTTAGTCAAATGCGCTAAAGTGGCGAGAACGGGTAACAAAGAAGAATTAGCGAGAAAAGGGGTTTTAGAGCGTATTTTTAAGCAATTAGATTCGGGAGAGCCAGCGCGAACATTGAACCTTGATGACGAAGAACGCGCAATGGTTAAAGAATTATGTTTAATGACCCTTAAGCCTACTATGTACATTGCTAATGTCCAAGATGACGGGTTTGACAATAATCCCCTACTCGACAGCGTTCGTGCGTTGGCTCAGAAAGAAGGTGCGCGAGTTGTTCCTATTTGCGCGGGAATTGAAGCGGAAATTGCGCAACTTGATGAAGATGAAAAGAAAGAATTTTTAGATGATTTAGGCATGGAAGAAGCGGGTCTTGATCGTGTCGTGCGAGCGGGTTATGAATTACTGAATTTGGCGACCTATTTCACCGCTGGCGTTAAAGAAGTCCGCGCTTGGACGATTCCTGTGGGAGCGAGTGCGCCACAGGCTGCTGGCGTGATTCACAGCGATTTTGAGCGCGGTTTTATTCGTGCAGAAGTGATTTCTTATGAAGATTTCATTACCCACAAAGGTGAACAAGGCGCTAAAGATGCCGGCAAATGGCGTCTTGAAGGGAAAGAGTATGTCGTAAAAGACGGTGATGTGGTGCATTTCCGTTTCAATGTTTGACAAAATTAGCGTCAATACTTATAATTAAAAAATAATTACGGCGATGTAGCTCAGTTGGTTAGAGCGTGGGATTCATAACCCCAAGGTCGGTGGTTCGACCCCACCCATCGCCACCAAATAAATGAAAGGCTTATGTGTAAAATCATAAGCCTTTTTTTATGCCTGTTAGAAAAATGTCGCCATTTTGTCGTAGTTGAAAAAAAAATACAGTAATAACTGGTAACAAACCACACTAATCTAAGCGTACAAAAAAACCGCTTTTCGGTGGCTCTATTCGGCTATATGACAATTTCTGACTTAATGTAGATTTTTTCGCATAGTGGCAATTACTTCGCCAACGTCAACAAATCAAACACCACCTTGGCAAAACTTGCCGATTTCACTGGGTCAGATAAAAGCTGCATCATTTGATTTTGATGTGCTTCGCCACTTTCCATAATCGCCTCATCAATGGCTTTGGGGAAATTACCTAGCATCGCTTGTTCTGGCGTATTTTCTTCAATTTGTTTCATTACCAGCGTGTTTTCACGGATTTTATCTCGGATGGTGTAAGCGTAATTCACTATGTCTTTATCGGTTAAATGGTCGGTGATAAAGAGCTCATTTAAGCGAGCAATAATCTGTGACAAAAACGCCTCTTCGATATTTTTTGCCGTCGCTGTTCCCAACTCATTAGCCGATTCAAGTGGTTTTGGCGCGTTTATTTGCAGTTTCAAATCTTGCTGGCGAATAATCGATACGCGATAATGACTGAGCGCAACGTCGCTTAAATCAATGTCATCTTCTTCCATAAAGGTTTCGCGCAACATTGGGCGCAAATGCCTTGCAAACAAGCAGAGTTTTTCCAAATCCGTGTCGTCATAATCGACAATTTGCGACATGAATTCATAAAAGCGAACAAACGTCCCCAAATCTTTTTTGAAGATGTCGAGTTTGTCTTTTTCTTTTTTACAGTCTTTAACGCTATTTTCAGCATTGGTTATTAACACGGCATCAGCGGTTTTTTTTGTGCGCTCAAAAATTTCTTTGTTTTGCTTGAATGCGTCAACGGCGGATTGATAACGTTTTTGCCAACGCTCCACAGCGGGTTTGCAAAGGTTGGCGATTGCCGCATTACTTTTGCTTTTGACAAAAAATGCCGCGTAAAATTGCTCGACTTCGTGCCATGTAAAAATCCCCGCTGCGCGTAATTTTTCAGCTAAATCAAAAATCAAATTTGGGTCAGATACGTCCGCGAGCTGCTGTCTCTTATACACAT
>OMIH01000049.1 GCA_900299045.1 Methylococcaceae bacterium | reverse complement strand
TGTTATAACAGATACGGGTGATGCAGAAGGGCAGGTCATTGAAACAACCCCCGTGCCAGCGTTATCTATCGATCAAATTCAGCGTTGTCTTGAAAAATTCACAGGACGGCAAGCACAGGTGCCGCCTATGTATTCAGCATTAAAGCGCAATGGCAAAAAGTTATATGAATTAGCACGCGAAGGAATTACTGTTGAGCGAGAACCGCGTCAAATTACGATTTACGAATTGCATTTGCTTGACGCGACATTTGATACATTAACCCTTGATGTGGCTTGTTCAAAAGGAACTTATATTCGCTCTCTCGCTGAAGATATTGGGCAGGAGTTAGGATGTGGCGCGACGGTGACTGCTTTGCGACGCACGCAAGCGGGGCAGTTTTTATTAGCCAATGCGAAAACAATTGAGCAATTAAGCGCCATGACAAGTGATGAATTACAGGCAAATTTAATTGCTTGCGATAAGCCATTGGAAAAACTGCCGGCTATTCATTTATCCGAGCAGCAAGCAACAGCCATTTCATATGGTCAAGATATTGAAATTGAACGCCAAGAAGCGGAAAGTGATTATCGACTTTATGCCAATGGTCTATTTTTAGGGTTGGGGGAATACGGATTAAATGGTAAACTACACCCGAAAAAATTGTTCAATTTGAATGATTAGGCGCAAGCGTTACGTTTCGCCTCATACGTTGGAGTTCTACACCCTATCGTGGAAATCTTTTATTTTATTTTAATCTTAGGGATTATTGATTTTATGCCATTTACCGCAGAACAAAAAAAAGCCGTTGTTGAAGCGTATCGTTTAACCGAAACTGACACCGGATCACCTGAAGTTCAAGTTGCTTTATTAACCGCACATATTCAACATTTAGCACCGCATTTTGCTGCACACAAAAAAGATAACCATTCACGTCGCGGTTTATTGCGTATGGTTAATCAACGTCGCAAGTTGCTTGATTATTTGAAAAATAAAGATAGCGCACGTTACCGTACGCTAATTGAACGTTTAGGTTTGCGTAAATAAAACCTTAAAAGAAAACGGCACGGATTGTGCCGTTTTTGCTTTACACTTCATGGAATGAACTTATTTTTACATTACCCTTCAAACACAGGAAACCTCATAGTGAACCCTATTAGGAAAGAATTTCAGTACGGCGATCAAAAAGTTACGCTAGAAACAGGTGAAGTTGCGCGTCAAGCGAGCGGCGCTGTCATGATTGATGTTAACGGTACTTCTTTACTCGTTACCGTCGTTGGTAAAAAAGAACCCTCAAGCGGTGATTTTTTCCCGTTAACCGTTAATTATCAAGAAAAAGCGTACGCAGCAGGTAAAATTCCAGGGGGATTTTTCAAGCGCGAAGGTCGCCCATCTGAACAAGAAACATTAATTTCTCGCTTAATTGATCGTCCCATTCGTCCTTTATTTCCTGAAGGCTACACCAATGAAGTGCAAATTATTGCTACCGTGGTGTCACTCAATCCTGATGTTGATACAGAAATTCCCGCTTTACTTGGTGCCTCGGCGGCACTGGCTATTTCAGGCTTACCTTTTAATGGTCCTCTTGGTGCGGCGCGTGTTGGCTACAAAGATGGGCAGTATTTGCTCAATGCAACCCCTGATGTACTCAAAGAATCGGATCTGATTTTAGTGGTTGCTGGTACAGCACACGCGGTATTAATGGTAGAGTCTGAAGCGAAATGCCTATCTGAAGAAGTTATGCTTGGCGCAGTGCTTTTTGGTCATGAGCAAATGCAAACAGCCATTAACGCCATTAATGAATTTGCAGCACTTGCACATTGCGCACCTGTTGAATGGACAGCACCCGATGCCAACCATGAACTCAATCGCGCGGTGAGCAGTGAAATTGAAGCCGCAGTGAAAGATGCGTATTCCATTCCTGAAAAATTGATTCGCCAAGAAAAACTCAAAGAAATTCGCACTGCTGTGATTGAAAAATTAACCGCTGATGATCTGTATGCTGAGTCAGCGATTAAAACGGTCATTGAGCAGTTGGAATATGACGTGGTGCGAGGCGCGATTTTAAACGAAGGCAAGCGTATTGATGGTCGCCCACTTGATCAAGTGCGCCAAATTAGCATCCGCACGGGCGTGTTACCTAGAACGCATGGCTCTGCACTCTTTACGCGCGGAGAAACACAAGCCTTAGTCGTCGCCACGCTAGGTACGGCTCGTGATGCACAAATTATTGATGCACTGGCAGGTGAATATAAAGAACCGTTCATGTTGCACTACAACTTTCCTCCCTACAGTGTAGGCGAAACAGGGTTTGTAGGATCACCAAAACGTCGTGAAATTGGTCATGGTCGTTTAGCAAAACGTGGTGTTTTAGCGGTCTTGCCAAACATGGAAGAGTTCCCCTATTCTATTCGTGTCGTATCAGAAATTACCGAGTCTAACGGTTCAAGTTCAATGGCGTCAGTGTGTGGTAGCAGCTTGGCGTTAATGGACGCTGGTGTTCCGTTGAGTGCGCCTGTTGCCGGTATTGCGATGGGGCTTATTAAAGAAGGTGATAAATTTGCGGTACTTTCTGACATCATGGGGGATGAAGATCACTTAGGTGATATGGATTTCAAAGTCGCGGGTTCAGTAGAGGGAATTACCGCGCTACAAATGGATATTAAAATTGACGGCATTACTGCTGAAATTATGAAAGCCGCGCTTGAGCAAGCTAAAGTGGGGCGTTTGCATATTTTAGGTGAAATGAATAAAGCGCTTGCCGTGTCGCGTGAAGAAATGTCCGATTTTGCACCGCGTATTATTACGTTTAAAATTGACCCAAGTAAAATTCGTGAAGTTATCGGCAAAGGTGGCGCAACCATTCGCAGCATTACAGAGCAAACGGGAGCGAGTATTGATTTGACCGATGATGGTGTGGTCAAAGTCGCTTCAGTTGATAAAGCCGCTGGTGAGGAAGCGCGTCGCTTAATCGAAGAAATTACCGCTGAAGTGGAAGTCGGTAAAATTTACGAAGGCAAAGTGGTTCGATTGATGGATTTCGGTGCGTTTGTGACCATTTTACCGGGTAAAGACGGTTTAGTGCATATTTCACAAATTTCTGATGAACGCGTTGATAAAGTCAGTGAGCGCTTAAACGAAGGCGACATCGTGAAAGTCAAAGTTTTAGAAATTGACCGTCAAGGGCGCGTAAGATTGAGCATTAAAGAAGCGATTAAAGAGCTCGAAGAGCAACAAGGCGCGTAAACGTTTTTGTCGCGAAATAAAAAGCCCTGTGATTGATTTCACAGGGCTTTTTTTATGGGCTAAATTTTGGCTCGACTTGCTGGATTATCATCAAATGTTTTTCGTCGCGTTTGCCAGTGTCGGACAACATTTTTAATATTTCGACTGTCTTCAACGTTGAGTACCGTAAAACATTCATTGCTACGCACAAAAGCGGCTAAAAAATTCCCCATGGCACGTTGCTGCGTTTTATATTGCGCAAGGGCATGATGTTTTATATGTCTTTCGATGACGTTTAAATTAAAACACGCTCGTTGATGACCACGCAAAGGTAAATCATCTGGTAAAAAAAGCGGTGAATTGCTCAGATTTAAAGGTACGACAGCGTCAGACCCAGCGGGCCACCCATGTTGCCAATGAATTAAATAGGCAAGCAAACGCAACTCCTCTTTTTTATCGCTATTTTTTTGATTCAGCCAATCATGAATCGCAAGTAACGCAAACATCCCCAGTCCAGAATGATCAGAATCATTTTCCATGACATCGGGGAAAACAATCAACGTGGGTTTGGTTTCTTTGAGTATTCTAATCAGTTCATCGTGAAGCACTTTGCCATCTTGCGCTACACCTGTATCTTCTGCTATACGGTATGGAACATGGCTAAAGCCGGTGAATTCAGATTTTTCTGGATGTGTACGCCAATGTGATACGAGCATGTCATAGATAGATCCATCGGAAAAGCCAAGTAAATCCAAATGAATAAATCCATTTCCTATAATTTTTGCGGCAGACCTTGATTCTTCGAGTCGTGTTTCACCGTATTTTAAAAAATCGGTTGGTGTTAAATTTTTTCTTCCCGTGTCTTTTTCAATGGCTTCTACATACGCATCTCCAGCGGTGACGATTACACTTCTGACCGTGCCACCCTCAGCGAGTACATGATGTGCCAGTCCTGCACTGCTTAACGATTCATCGTCAGGATGGGGCGCAAGTATCAATAATCGCTCATTTTGTTTGATTTCAAATGATTGAGGTTCTTGCGCGTGTAGGGGAGAAAAGGTGCTTAGAAACAGGCATAGACTATAAATGATGGAGCGTCGCGCTGACGGTATATATAATTTATGTTGACTGTTGAGTGGATTCATTATTTCTTTGTGATGATAATAAGACCAAGTAGCATAAAACACGCACCTAAAATAATGCGCACTGTAATGATTTCTTTGAGTAGTAACCATGCAAGGAAAATAGCAACAATGACACTGCCTTTATCAATTAACGCAATCGTTGCCACATCGCCTAATTTAAGCGCTTTATAGTAAAAAATCCAGGATAGCGCGGTTGTGACACCCGATAACCCTAGCCAGATAAAATTTTCTTTGCGAAGTCCGCTCAATTCGCTTGATGTGACGGCAAGCATTGCAAACAGTGTAACAAAGCAGAAAACAAAAACAGTTCTAATGACTAGACCTAATTCGCCAGAAATTCCCACTAAGCCTTGCTTTGCAATAACCGATGTAAAACCTGCAAAAAACATCGAAATAAACGCATAAAGAATCCAGCGTTCCATTTACACTCTCTTGTTGTCTTTTGGAAAAAACCACATTTGATAAATACTCAATAAAATTTGCATTCCCATTGAAATGCCCATCAATGCACCACTAAAAATGACGACATACGCAAAACTAGGAATCGTTTTGGTAATGAACCATGATACGACATCCAAAAGCATGGCGGCAAAAGGAATAATCATTGCTGCCCGTTTGACGAATACATTGATTTCACAAAGCAAGAAAATACGACCAATAAAATACAAAATAAACGCAATACCAAATAAATGAATATGAGAGATGCGAATAAGAGTAGGAATCGTCGCTCCTCCCGAATGCGCCACTTCGGATACCCCTGCATAATTAGTTAAATCCGGCAAAGAGGGGTTGATACTTGGGGTATGACATAACACACAATCACGATTTAAAATTGGTGCCACTTTTTCGTTATATCCCGCTTCATCTGCACCGGAATGTATCCAGCTTAAAATCACATCTTGATCACTTTTGAATTTTAGATTCGGTGCCATAATGCCTTTTATTGCTGTACCTAAACGCGTTTGCGTTGTTGAGCCGTAGTAACTAATGACCACGTCATCAACGGATAACCCCGCTTTTCCATCTAAGCCTTGATGCGTGTAGTACATATTCGCAAGCGCCGCTAAATAACCTAAGCCAATAGTCAAAAGAAAAATCGTATTTAAAATACGCTCACTAATGGAAATATCTTTAAAACGTGCATAACTGGGGTATTTATCATCTTTCATAAACGTTATTTTCTCAAAAATACAAGGCATTCAAAGACAGAGTGAATGCCTTATTTTACGGGTAAAATATTAGAATATCAGCCAGCCATTGATCATAAACGTATTGTTTGATGAGCTTTGTTGCGTGGTGCCATTAAATTGCGAATAACCAATATATTGTAAACTGGTGCGTAAATTCAGCCATGGCGCAAAAGAGGAGTTATTTTTGCCAAACGGTACATAAACAAGCTCGGCTGTGTAAAACTCACTGTTAGGTCGATTAGACACAAAGCCATTCGAGGGAGAATACAGCATAGCGTCGTTTGAGCCGCTGAGTTTGTTATAACCAAACGTCACACCGTAAGTTTGGTCGAAGGTATAGGCTGTATTGAATTTGAACGTGTTTAAATATGTTCTTGCGTTGACCGGACTCGCGTTGATTTTTCGGCTTGCAGATAATTTTTGATCTTCGTAGATATAAGTCGATTTGACTTCAAAAATATGTTTTGGGTTTGCCATATACTGATATGTGGCATCTACAGCAACATCGGTGAATCGATCGGTTGTACCAGCACTGCGATTTCTTGCAGGGAACACATCGGCTATCATGCCGTAATGCCCTAGCGATACAAAATGCCCTTTCCAGTCTTTTTGCAAAGCCGCCCGCCAATAAGGGGCTGCACCGTCAATTTGTTGCTGACCAGTATCAGCGACACCCAAGCCTTTTTGTAGATTGTTACTGAGTGACGTATAACCCCCTGCTTCAAGGTACAGCAAATTATCAATCATCGCATAAGCGGTTGCACCGCCTACTTGTGTTGAAAAAGCGCCATCAATCACCGAGCTTGTGCCTACACCGGGTTGTACGCTACTGCCGTTGTAAGGAAAACCCCATGCGCTCGTGGTATTCCATAAATCTTGCGCGGTCGGGTTATTATTTGCGGAAATGCCGTAACTCAGTGGTGTGTCGA
>OMIH01000048.1 GCA_900299045.1 Methylococcaceae bacterium | reverse complement strand
CGGAAGTGAAACCGCTTAGCGCCAATGATAGTGTGGCACTTTGCCATGCGAAAGTAGGGAATCGCCAAGCTCTTTATCTCTTAAAGCCCAATTACCATTGGGCTTTTTTTTTGGCTTTTTGCTTAATTAAAACGAGAAGTAGATCACAATTTCTGAAATTATTCTTGCTAGTTAGTGGTGGTCTACTATAATAGCAACTTGTATTATTTTTATATTTTCTCGATGGATGTGTTAAAAATATGAATTCGTCTCAATGGTTTACAGAACAAGTACCTGCTACAGGAACTGCATTTTCTTTAAAAATCACACAAAAACTTCATGAAGAACAGTCTGATTTTCAACAAATAGAAATTTTTGACACAGAAACTTTTGGAAAATTAATGACCATTGATGGTTGTACAATGGTATCTACACGCGATAATTTTTTCTATCATGAGATGATTTCTCATCCCGCGTTATTTCTGCACCCTAATCCTAAACGTGTTTGGATTATTGGCGGT
Source organism: Methylococcaceae bacterium (assembly GCA_900299045.1). Classification (GTDB taxonomy): domain Bacteria; phylum Pseudomonadota; class Gammaproteobacteria; order Methylococcales; family Methylomonadaceae; genus UBA10906. The sequence goes on along the minus strand of OMIH01000048.1, from coordinate 23,704 downwards.
GGTGATTGTGGCACTTTACGAGAGGTGTTAAAACATCCAAATGTTGAGCAAGTTATTCAAATTGATATCGACGAGAGGGTGACGCGTTTAGCTGAAATTTATTTTCCCGAATTATGTGAATCAAATAATGATCCTCGTGCGGATTTAAAATTCATTGACGGAATTAAATGGGTAAAAGAGGCTTTGCCTAATTCAGTTGATATTATTATTGTGGACAGTACCGATCCTGTTGGTCCTGCAGAAGGTTTGTTTGGAGAAAAATTTTATCGTGATTGCGTCGCGTGTTTGTCAGAAGACGGCTTGCTAGTGCAACAAAGTGAATCGGCTTTATTACATTTAAAGCTTATTGGTGAAATGCGTGATGCCATGAAAAATTCTGGTTTTTCATACTTTCAAACATTATTTTTTCCACAATGTATCTATCCTTCTGGATGGTGGAGTGCTACCATCGCGAGCAAAGCCGCACTTACATTTCGGCAAAGTGCTTGTGAAAACAAACCTTTTGAAACCGTTTATTACAACGCCGATATTCATCATGCGGCAATGGCTCAACCTGAATTTTTTAAGAAAGCATTTGCTTAACAGGTTTATTTATTATTTTACGCTTGCTTGAAAAATATTAAGCGTAATCGTCCTTTTTTTGAGATATTTCTATGTTTGATGCTAAAACAATTGATGATATGGCGAGCCGTTTAGCTAGCGTTGTTCCACCGAGTTTACAGGCAGTAAAGACAGATTTAGAAAAAACCTTTCATGCAGTGCTTCAAAGCACTTTAGGTAAGTTAGATCTCGTTACACGCGAAGAATTTGAAGTTCAAAAGTTAGTGTTGGCAAAAACAAGAGCGCATTTAGAATCGCTTGAAAAACGAGTTGCTGATTTAGAACAGCATATTTCTTCTTCAAAACAAGCATAAAAGATGGCTTTAGCTGTTGTATATAGTCGTGCTCGTTCAGGAATTGATGCGCCCTTAGTCACTGTCGAAGTGCACGTTGCAAATGGTCTACCTGCATTAAATATTGTTGGTTTACCTGAGACAGCGGTCAAGGAAAGTAAGGATAGGGTGCGCGGGGCTATTCAAAATTGTCATTTTAATTTTCCAGCACAACGTATCACTGTTAATCTCGCTCCTGCTGATTTACCTAAAGAAGGCGGGAGATTTGATTTAGCTATCGCTTTAGGTATTTTAGCGGCAAGTGGTCAGATTTCAGCTGAAACATTAGATCGTTATGAGTGTGTTGGTGAGTTATCTCTAGGCGGTGAATTGCGCCCGATTATGGGCGTATTACCGGTTGCGATTGGGTCACGAGATTGCCAGCGGCAACTTATATTGCCAAAAGAAAACGCAAATGAAGCGGCATTAGTGAAAAATATAGAACTTCTTCCTGCTGCGCATTTACTGGATGTTTGTCATCATTTGAGCGGTCAACAGCTTATTGCCACCATCTATCAAAAACCTCAATCTACCGATATCCAACATGAAATTGATTTTGCTGATGTTCACGGTCAATATCATGTCAAAAGGGCATTTGAAATTGCCGCCGCAGGTGCACATAATCTATTGATGCTAGGTCCTCCTGGGACAGGAAAATCTATGTTAGCATCCCGATTGCCAACTATTTTGCCTAACTTAAGTGAACAACAAGCTCAAGAAACAGCTGCTATCGCATCGATTAGTGACCAAGGATTAGATGTTCATAATTGGCTTCGACCACCTTATCGCGCTCCTCATCATACAGCATCAGCTGCGGCATTAGTGGGGGGTGGGAGTAATCCTCGTCCTGGTGAAATTTCACTTTCGCATCATGGTGCTTTATTTTTAGATGAATTACCGGAATTTGATCGCAAAGTGTTAGAGGTTTTACGAGAACCGCTCGAAACTGGACATATCACTATTTCTCGTGCGGCAAGGCAAGTGGATTTTCCTGCGCGGTTTCAATTGATCGCGGCAATGAATCCTTGTCCGTGTGGCTATTTAGGGGACGCTTCGGGGCGTTGTCATTGCAGTTCTGAGCAAGTATCGCGCTATCGTTCAAAAATTTCGGGACCTTTGCTTGATAGAATTGATATGCACCTTGAAGTACCACGGGTGTCACATGATGTTTTGCGAAAAGGTGCTGCTGAAGGTGAGGAAAGTAGCGCCACTATTCGTGCACGCGTCATTGCCGCGAGAAACTTAGCGTTTGCGCGTAGTGGAAAACCAAATGCCGCCTTAAATGCTAAAGAAGTAAAGCAACACTGTGAACTGTCAGAGGCGGGCGATAAGTTACTTGCGCAAGCTATGGAGCGTTTTGGTTTGTCAAATAGAGCTTATCATCGTATTTTAAAATTAGCGCGGACGATTGCAGATTTGGCTAATGCTCAGCATATTGATATTGCGCATGTGAGTGAGGCTATTGGTTATCGAAAATTTGACCGAAAAAATTAAGTGCCGATGATCGCTACGCAGCTAAAAAATATTCAACATCGCATTCACCTCGCTGAGATAGCGCATCATAGAGCAGCGAACTCAGTCAATTTACTCGCCGTAAGTAAAACAAAACCCGCGAGTGCGATAGCGAGTGCATATCAAGCAGGGCAACGGCATTTTGGGGAAAATTATGTGCAAGAAGCGCTCGTAAAACAACAGTCTTTAAGCGCATTTGACATTACATGGCATTTTATTGGACCAATTCAATCCAATAAAACAAAGTTATTAGCCACAAAGTTCGATTGGGTGCATAGCGTAGATGATTTAAAAATCGCTCAACGTCTAAGTGCTCAACGCCCAGCAGCGTTACCACCTCTCAATATCTGTATTCAAGTTAATATAAGCAATGAAGCGAATAAATCAGGCATTAAGTTAGAAGACCTGCCTCATTTAATAAGTATGATTTCGCTATTGCCCAATATTTTATTACGCGGTGTGATGGTCATTCCTAAGCCAAGCACAGATTTTTCTGCTCAATGTAAACCTTATCAAAAATTAGTTGCTGCTGTTAATACATTAAACAATCCCTTATTGAGTGAGTTTTCATTTGGTATGTCAGATGATTTGGACGCAGCGATTGCAGAAGGCTCTACTTGGGTGAGAATTGGTTCTGCTTTATTTGGTTCACGACATTAGATGTCGTCACATTGAATATCTTTCAGCAAACCCAAATATTTTGTATCGATTTCAATTAACATTTCACTATTACCAAAGTCATCTTCAATCTGCTCTAAAATAGTTGCATTTGCGATGAGTTTAGCGCGAATACCGCCTTGATTAGCAGAAAGATAGCATCGACGACGCACTTTTGTTGATGCAAATTTTTCCATCAATACCGCTAGTAGCAAGTCAATGCCTTCGCCGGTGACGGCAGATAGCCAAACACGAATTACATTTCCGGCATCATCGCGTTCAATGTGTGGTGAAATGGTGTCGAGTAAATCAATTTTATTGAAGACTTCAATGCGAGGAATTTTCGCTGCACCAATCTCTTCAAGTACTATTTCGACTTGTTTCATCAAATCAGCACGATCGTCTGCATGCGCGTCGACGACATGCAATAACAATTCGGCTTCCGTTGCTTCTTGAAGTGTTGATTTAAAAGCGGCTACTAATTCGTGCGGTAAATGGCGAATAAAACCAACAGTATCTGCAAAGACGACTTCATTGTTATTTGGTAAAGAGCGGCGTCGCAGAGTCGGGTCTAGTGTGGCAAACAATTGATCCGCTGCGTAAGTATCAGCACCGGTCAGTGTATTAAATAATGTAGATTTGCCCGCATTGGTATAACCGACTAGTGATATAGTAGGTGTTTCACTTTTTTTGCGTTGGCTGCGCCCTTGGTGACGTTGTTTGTCCACTTTATCTAGGCGTTGTTGAATTTGTTTTAAGCGCACGGCAAGTAAACGTCGATCTGTTTCAAGCTGTGTTTCACCAGGACCTCGCATCCCGATTCCACCTTTTTGCCGTTCTAAATGCGTCCAACCACGAACAAGTCGTGTTGATAAATGTTTCAATTGTGCCAATTCCACTTGAAGTTTACCTTCAAAAGACTGCGCACGTTGAGCAAAAATATCCAAAATTAAGCCATTTCTGTCAACAACACGCACCCCTAAAAAACTTTCTAAATTGCGTTCTTGGCTAGGTGATAGCGCATGATTGAAAAGAACCACATCGGCTTTGAACATATCGACGGCTGATTTTAATTCGTCTAGCTTTCCTGTTCCAATAAAATATTTAGAATCAGGTCGTTGGCGAGCTCCCGTCAATATATGCACGGGTTCTGTTCCCGCTGATTTAGCTAACTCTTTTAATTCATAGAGGTTTTCTTGTCCACGATAAAAGATCATGTGAACTAAAATAGCTCTTTCACCCGCATCGGGACGTTCTGAAACTAAACTTTGTATCATAATTTAATCGTCGTGATGCTCATCACCTTCACCGCTCAAGCGAACCATTTTACTCGGTACAATGGTGGATATAGCGTGCTTATAGACCATTTGACTCACTGTATTTTTTAGCATGATGACGTATTGGTCAAATGAATCAATTTTTCCTTGTAACTTAATCCCATTTACTAAAAAAATAGAAACGGGGGTATGTTCTTTTCTAAGAATGTTCAAAAAGTTATCTTGTAAATTTTGGGTTTTAGACATTCAAATTCTCCTAATTTAGATTAATTTTTTATTTTTAAATTAACAGCGCCATTATACGGCATTTATTTAGGCGGTGTATGCGCTTGTGTATAAAGCGTTGCTGCAATGATAGCAACTGGTGCGACGATAATATTGATAAAGGGGATAGACAAGCCTAATGTGACAAAACTACCAAAACTTAATGCACTCCATTTCATTGTTTTTAATTGTTCTTTTTGCTCAGAAAATAAGATGCCTTGATTTTCGAGTGGAAAGGCAAAATATTCCAATGCGACGCACCATGCACTAAACAAGAACCACGCAACAGGTGCCACGAAGTTGACCACCGGAATGACAAACAAAAATAAAAGTGGCAAGGTGCGTGTCAAGATGTAGCTTAATCGTTTAAACTCCGCTTGCCAAATTTCGCGTAAAGTGGGCGTATGTATTATTAACGCTGGAGCGTTAATAAGGGTTAATGTTGTCGCCGCTAATTTGGCATAAAATGGTGCCGCGACAATATTAGCAACTAGGGTAAAGCTAAAAAAACCGACGGTACAAAAACTAATAAAAAATAGCGGATAAATAAACCACCTTAGCCAAAATAATCCTGTCGGAATGGCTTGGGTAATCCAATGGTCTAGGTATAAATACCCTAACGTGAGGGCAAGAGTGTAGAGAACAATATTAATTAAAAATGGAATTAGAAGAAAAGAGCGCAGGGCAGGTGTTTTGAGCAATTGCAGTGCTTTCCATAAATAACCCGTGATTTCAATCATGCCTGTAAACTCGCCATACCATGAAGCTGTTGCGATGGATTTAAAACAACACCGCGCTCGGTGACAATGGCATCTATCAGTTCCGCTGGTGTCACATCGAAAACGGGATTCCACGCACTGACCAGCGAATTTGGGGTATTGTAGCTCTCAGGTAAAAGCTCGAGGGGATGGCGGCATTCGATTTCAATGGTATCGCCATTGTTTAGTGACCAATCAATCGTCGATGTTGGTGCTACGACCATCACTTTTACGCCATGTTGTTTAGCTAAAACGGCAAGTGAATAAGTGCCAATTTTATTAGCGGTATCACCGTTTGAGGCAATACGATCTGCACCAACCACAACCCAATCAATTGCGCCCGATTTCATCAGCCATGCCGCTGCACTGTCGGCAATTAACGTGGCGGGAATGCCATCTTGAGAAAGTTCCCAAACCGTTAGGCGAGCACCTTGTAGCCAAGGGCGCGTTTCATTTGCATAAATATTGATGCGATGACGAGCATAGACGCTACGAATGACCCCTAAAGCTGTGCCATAACCGCCTGTTGCTAAACTTCCCGTGTTGCAATGCGTGAGGATGCCTGTTGAGTTTGCAATGATATCTGCGCCAAATTCGCCCATTGTGCGATTTGCCGCCTTGTCTTCCAGATGCAGTGCAACGGCGCATTCCACTGCCGCGGCAAGTATATTGCCCGAGTCTTGCGCGATGACCGTTTTCATTTTATCTAGTGCCCCAAACAGATTTACTGCTGTTGGACGAGATTGCGCTAATAATTTGATATCCTGCGCAACATTATCACGCCATACGTTGGTTTTTTCATAATGTTTTTGAAGTGATAGTACAACGCCATACGCCGCCGCAATCCCTATTGCAGGAGCACCGCGTACACGCATGGAGGTAATGGCATCAGCAACGCCTTGAGCGTCACCATAATGATCGTAATGCGAGATGCTAGGCAGTTGACGTTGATCGAGCACACTTAAGGCGTTGTCTTTCCAAATAAGGGCTTGAACGATTTCGGTTGTCATATTGGGTTTTATAGTTTATGAGTGGTGATAGTTGCGCCAGTGCGTTTATAGGCGGCATAGCGTGCTCGGCCGGCTATTTTTGTGTTTTCACTATTATCTAAGATTTCTAAAATACGTCCAAACGTCTCCCAATTTTCTGGAAGTTGGGACGATAAATTAAAGACAATACTACGCCACGCTGGTGGCGTATTTTGAGTGCCGATTAACACTTGTGAAACGATATCTGGCGGTGTTTGCGTCATTATTTGATGCGGAATAAAACTGCCCGTGCGAAATGTCCAAAGCATATCATCTAAAATTTGCGCCTCTGCAAGTGAATCCATCAAAACATAACAAAACTGTCCATTTTGATAAGCTTTTTCAATCAAGCGGCACGCAAAAAAATAACGATCGTGAAAAGAATCACTTTGCAACACATAAAAACTAAGTTCTGGCATGTGCACGATTAATTAAGTATTGCGTGAGCAGTGCTACAGGACGTCCTGTGGCGCCTTTTGCTGAACCTGTTCGCCATGCCGTCCCTGCAATATCTAAATGCGCCCAGCGGAAATTTTCAGCAAAATTTGCTAAAAAGCAAGCCGCTGTGATGGTTCCCGCATCTTTACCGCCAATATTGACTAAGTCAGCAAAATTTGATTTTAATTGCTCTTGATATTCTTCCCACAAAGGAAGTCGCCAAACGCTATCACAAGCGGTTTCACTGGCGGCAATTAAATCGTGGCAAAGTACATCATCATTGCCAAGTAAGCCACTAGGAACGCGACCTAATGCAACCAAACATGCACCGGTAAGTGTCGCTAAATCGATAACGACATCCGGTTGGAAGCGTTCTGCATAGGTGAGCGTATCACATAAAATTAAACGTCCTTCAGCATCCGTATTGAGAATTTCAATCGTTTTGCCTGACATACTGGTTAAAATATCGCTGGGTTTATTAGCATCTCCATCAGGCATATTTTCTGATGCAGGGACTAAACCGATGACATTAATAGGCAATTTTAATTGTGCTGCGGCTTGTAGTGTACCTAGCACAGCTGCGCCCCCACACATATCATATTTCATTTCATCCATGCCAGCGCCTGGTTTGAGTGAAATACCACCCGCATCGAAGGTCAAACCTTTTCCGATAAGTACAATGGGCTTGCTGTTTTTATCATCACCGTGATATTCAAGCGTAATGAGCTTAGGCGGTTGACGGCTACCGCGTGCGACCGCGAGCAGGGCGCCCATTCCCAATTTTTCCATTTCCGCTGTATCAAGAATAGTTGCTTCAAGTGAATCATAGCTTAACGCGAGTGTGAGTGCTTGCTTGGCGAGGTAACTTGGCGTGCAAATATTCGCAGGTAAATCAGCTAGATGCTTGGCAAGTGTCATACCTTCGGCAATCGCAATACCTTGCGCTAAACCTGTTTTTGCGTCATTGCATTGATTGTCTGAGGTGGTGATGACAATATCGTTAAGCGGTATTGTGTCGTCTACTTTACTTTTACATTGCGTAAATTGATAGAGCTTGTCACTAAATACTTCGACGATTTGACGTATTTTCCAAGTGAGATCCGCTTTTTCTACGTCACATTCGGCTAGGCTGATTGCCGCACTTTTTATATTTGCTTTTTTTAGAACGGTAATAGCGCTCGCTAATGCTTTGCGATAATTTTTAACGCTCAACGCTTGTTGATCACCAAGCCCCACAAGTAAAATTCGCTCAATGTGACTATTTGGAACGACGTTGAGAAGCAGTGTATCGTTTAATTTTCCGAGAATATCACCGCGTTCAATAAGTGAGCGGATTAAACCATGCGTGGCGTCATTTAACGCGTTAGCTGAGGCGGTAAGATGTTGATTGGTATATATTCCCACACATAATACATCGGATTTCAATGTTTCAATGGGTTGTGTTTCAATAGTATAATTCATGTCAATTCCTTTTCTTTGTCGTTGTGCGTTTTAGTTTACGCGTGGATTACCCAAAAAATAGTTTTTTAAAAATTCATCAAAAGCGGGTTGAGCGATGTTTTCAAGCGCTTGCTGTTTTTGATGTGATGCGTTAGCGCTATCTACAAAGGTTTGGCGTGTTGCGTTATCGAGTGGTTGCGTAGCAAAAAAATGCGTATGCACGGTTGATTGCGTGAGCGCAAAACAGGCGAAAGGTTTATTCATTTGTCGCATTTGAACTAACATTTGCGCAGAAGGTGTTAAATCAGCGTTCTCAACTAATCTTGCTTGCAGTGCAAGCGACTGGGCATAAGGCTGTCCTGTTTCGTTCTCATCTAATGCTTCGCAAATGGGTTGCATTTGTTGCAAAATGTCCCTTGCCCAAGCTTGAAGTGAAATCGCTTTTCCCTGTCGCACTAATTCTACGCTTGGTTTACGCCCTTGATTTGCCACTATGAGTTGATTAGCGTTATTCACGCGCAACTCTTCCGTGGTAATTACGGGACTCTCTGTTAATAGGCACGTTAACAGTAGGGCTTCAATAAACCGTGCAGTGGGTTCATCAATACCAAGTGGTTGAAAAGGATTTAAATCTAGCGCACGCATTTCAACGTATTCAACGCCAGCTCGACGCAGGGCGGCGGTGGGTTTTTCGCACGACTGCGCAATCTGCTTGGGGCGCATAATGCTGTAGAATTCGTTTTCAATTTGCAATATGTTGGCATTTAATTGCTTGTATTCGCCACTCACGCAGACGCCAATTTTTTCATAGTCGCTATAAGGCGTGCTAATGGCGGCACTAAGGCTTTGTACATAACCGTCAAGGGTATTGTAATCAATGGCTAAGTCGGCTTGATTCTTACTTTTATAGCCGATATCACTCATGCGTAGCGATGTGGCGTAAGGATGGTAAAGGGTGCCGTTATCAAATTCTTCAAATTGCGCCATCAGCGATGGACGACTTTTAAAAAAATTCTTACAAATAGCGGGCGATGCGCCAAATAAATAGAGAATCAACCAGCCAATACGCTGAAAATTGCGAATTAAGCCAAAATAAGACGCATTTTTAAACGCTTCAAGAGATTGATTTTTGCCTTGTTGTTCATGCAAGTATGTCCATAAATGTTGCGGGACGGAATAATTGAAATGGATGCCGGCAATGGCTTGCATCGTGCGACCGTAGCGATGCCACAGTCCGTGACGATAAATATGTTTCATGCGTCCGATATTGGACGTTCCATATTCTGCGATGCGAATACTCTCGTCACCATCAATGCCGCAGGGCATACTGGCGCACAATAATTGCTCCTGTCCAAGGTTTTCGTAAACAAATTGATGAATTTTCTGTAATTCGTCTAATGTGTTTTGAATATCCGCATAAGGCGATGTAATGAGTTCAATGAGCGCCTCAGAATAATCCGTTGTGATTTGCGAATGCGTTAACGCAGAACCTAGTGCGTGAGGGTGCGTTGCTTGTGAAATCAATCCTTGAGCATTGATTCGCAGGCTTTCTTTTTCGATGCCTTTAAAGCCGCCGCTGAGTAGATGGGGATGATTTGTTAGCCAATGGGTCATGAAAATTGAAAAAAGAGAATTAAGATGAATCTGTTTATTATACGTTAGAAAGTAGAATGGGCGATATTGCGTGGCACACTAAACTTTTTCATTTGTTGCGAGTCTAAGCGTAAAGCCGATAATTCACGTCCCCAAATGCAACCGGTATCAATGCAATAACAATTGTTTTTTGCGTAATAGCCTAACGCTGCCCAATGCCCAAAAATTAGCTTAGTTGCCGCTGTTTTGCGATGAGGAACCTCAAACCACGGCATTAAATGCGCGGGTTGAGAGCCTAATTCACCGCTGTGATGAAAATCAAGTTGCCCCTCTTTTGTGCAATAGCGTATGCGCGTAAATGCGTTAAAAATAAAGCGCAATTGCGCTATGCCACTTAACGCTTCTGACCACATATCGGGTTGATTGCTATAGAGTTGCGCGAGGGTATCGCGATAGTTATCAGCACGCAACGCCTGTTCAGCAAGGCGTGCCATGGCTTGCGTTTGAGCTAAAGTCCATTGTGGGGGGACACCGGCATGCAGTAAGCCTATGTCATGTTCGTAATGAAATAGGGGTTGTCGACGCAGCCAATCAAGCAAGTCTTCACAATCTGGTGACGTGATAATACCGTGAAGTGTATCTTTTTTTTTCACACGTTCGGGAAAATTTGCACTCAGTAGCAAATGAATGTCGTGATTGCCTAATACCGTGACAGCACTTGCGCCTAATGCTTTGATAAAACGCAATGTGTCGAGTGATTTTTCACCACGGTTAACTAAGTCACCAGCAAACCATAATTGATCATTGTTGGGGTTGAAATCAATTAAATCAAGCAACGCTTGCAGTTCATCAAAGCACCCTTGTACATCTCCAATGGCATAAATGGACATATAAACAAGTTAGTGTAGGGTACGAGGAATGGAGAGCGTAAAACGTTCAATGGGGGCATCAAAGGTTTGTCCTTCGTGGTCGATAAACGTGTAGTAACCTTGCATGGTTCCCACTGCACTTTCAATTAACGCACTACTTGTGTAGCGAAAACTTTCGTTGGGTTGAAGGGTTGGGGTGAGTCCAACAACGCCTTCACCATGGACTTCTTGCACTTTGCCATTTGCGTTTGTTAAAACCCAATGGCGTTGTAATAATTGCACCACTCTTTTACCCTTATTGGTGATAGTGATAGTATAGGCAAAGATATAGCGATTTTTTTGTACATCGGACTCTTTTTCAACAAAAGAGGCGGTGGCGGTAATATTGATAATCGGATTTTCGTTCATGTAATCGCAAAATACGTTAGGTTAGCTACTATTTTTGCATTTTATCTTAATTTTCTTTTAAACGCAGGCAACGATTCTTTATGAAGTATAAAAATTATCTCCTTATGTTGTTACTCGCTTCTTCACCACATCTTCACGCTGAAGAGGGAAAAGATTTATTTTTAGCCGCAATGAATGGCAAAGAAGACCGCCTTGTAACACTTCTCAATCAAGGCATTGATGTCAACAGTAAAAACGCGAGTGGACGCACTGCGCTCATGGCGGCTTGTTTTAGCGGCAATATCCATAGTGTAAAAACGTTACTTGCCTATGGTGCAAATGTGAATACGACAGATAACGTGGGTAACGTTGCCTTGATGGATGCGTTAATTTTTGGTGATGTCGATATTATTGATTTATTGATTAAGGCAGGCGCTGATGTGAACGCACAAGATGCGCAAAAAGTGCCTATTTTGGAGCGCGCTAAAAAAATTAGCGGTGAAAATGTCATTAAAATGCTAGAAGCAGCCGGTGCAAAAGGCGCAGAGCCACCACCACCACCTGAGCCAACAGCAGAAGAACTCGCCGCCAAAGCCGCAGCGGAAAAAGCCGAAGCGGAAAAAAACGAAAAGCCTAAGAAAAAACACTAAAATTTTTGATAAATGAGGGTTAGGCAGTGCGTATGCACTTTGTGGGCGTAGCAACGACGTTTATGACAGACATTGCTCTGTTAGCTAAACGTGGTGGGCATGATGTCACAGCGTCCGATAGTTATATCCCACCTCAAAGTCGGTGCGATTTAGAAATTGCTGGTATCATTACCATGGTGGGATTTTCGACTGACAATTTGTCATATTGCCCCGAATTGGTCATTTTAGGTCATGATATTACCACAAGTAATGTTGAGCTATGTGAGGCTAATAAACGGTCATTGCCTTGCCTTACCGGTGCGCAGTGGCTTGAGGAGCATATTGTACGCGATAGATGGTCGACCATGAGATCCTTAAAATCCAGTGCACCGCCACAAAAAGCCACTACAAAACACGCCCCAAGACCCTCGCCAGCACATCCGATTAAACCTAGGCGAATTCGTTAGGAGTCCTTGTATTTTATGTATATCCATATTTTAGGTGTGTGCGGAACATTTATGGCAGGGATTGCCGTGTTAGCGAAACAATTAGGTCATGACGTGAGTGGCAGTGATGAAAATGTTTATCCGCCAATGAGTGATCAGTTAATTGAACAAGGCATTTTACTCAAAAATGGTTACAGTCCTGAAAATTTAGTGCCTAAACCGGATTTGGTGATTATTGGGAATGCGCTGTCACGTGGGAATAGTGAAGTGGAAGCCGTATTGAATTTAGGACTTCCCTACAATAGCGGCGCACAGTGGCTCGCGGAAAACGTCCTACGCGATAAATGGGTGCTAGGTGTCGCTGGAACGCATGGAAAAACCACCACAAGCAGTATGCTGGCGTGGATTTTAGAAAAACAAGGTTTCAATCCCAGTTTTTTAATAGGCGGGATTCCGCTGAACTTTGGCATTTCAGCAAGATTAACCGATTCCAATTTCTTTGTGATTGAAGCGGATGAATACGATGCGGCTTTTTTTGATAAACGCTCAAAATTTGTGCATTATCGACCTCGCACCATTATTTTAAATAATTTGGAATACGATCATGCGGATATTTTCCCCGATTTAGCCGCGATTCAAAAACAATTTCATCATCTTATTCGCACTGTGCCAAGTGAGGGATTATTGATTGTCCCAGAGGGAGATATTGCATTAGATGAAACGTTTGCGTTGGGTTGCTGGACGCCTGTGATGTATACCGGTATTCATGGGCAAGCGGACTGGAATGCGGATTTACTGTCAACGGAAGGGAGTCATTTTTCAGTGTTCTTTGATCATGAACGGCAAGGTGATGTGACATGGACGCTAACGGGCGATCATAATGTACGCAATGCGTTAAGCGCGATTGCCGCTGCACGTCATGTGGGAATTTTACCTAGCGATGCGATTGCCGCTTTATCAGAATTCCAAAGTGTTAAACGTCGAATGGAAGTGATTGCGTCAAAAGATAATGTCACCCTTTATGACGATTTTGCACATCATCCCACCGCCATTGCAACGACGCTACAAGGGTTGCGCGAACAAGTGGGGGATTTGCGTATCATAGCGATTGTCGAGCCACGCTCAAATACGATGCGCCTAGGCGTACATCAACACACGTTGGCGGCATCACTTCGCGCAGCCGATATCGCCATTATTTATCAACCCGAATCACAAAGTGCGCTCACGCTGGCGGCTAATACGGTGGTATATCAAACGTTGCCCGATATCGTGGCGCGTTTTCGCAGTGAAAAAGAGCAGGGCTGTCATGTTGTTTTAATGAGTAATGGCAGTTTTAGTGGTTTGAAAGAGCAATTAATTGATGAATTAATGCGTTAATTTAAATCTCCTTTTTTAAATAGGCAATGAATTTAAGCATGAATATTGATGACTTATCCGCCCAACTTATGGGTAAAAATCCGCGTGTGATTTTAAAAGCGGCACTAGAGCAATTTGATAATATCGCTATTTCATTTAGCGGTGCGGAAGATGTGGTGTTAATTGATTTAGCGCTCAATATACGCAAAGATATTCACGTTTTTTGCCTTGATACAGGTCGTTTACATCCGCAAACATATCGATTTATTGAGCAGGTGCGCAAACATTACGGTATTACTATCGAAATTTTAAGTCCAAATAGAGAATTGCTTGATACGTTTGTTAAAGAGAAGGGGTTGTTTAGTTTTTATGAAGATGGACATACAGAATGCTGTAGTCTTCGCAAGGTAGAACCACTGCGTCGTAAACTCGCATCGCTAGATGCGTGGATTACAGGGCAACGCAAAGATCAAAGTGTCGATACTCGCCAATCGATTCCTGAAGTACAAGAAGATAGCGCATTTTCTACGCCATCACATACCTTAATCAAATTCAATCCATTGCTAAACTGGTCTTCTGCGCAAGTGTGGGATTATATTGAAGCCTATCAAGTGCCCTACAATCCGCTGCATCAAGAAGGCTTTGTGAGTATTGGTTGTGAGCCATGTACGCGGGCGATTTTGCCTAATCAACATGAGCGTGTTGGGCGTTGGTGGTGGGAAGATAGCGCAAAAAAAGAATGTGGACTGCATGCGGGAAATGTGAAGGGGTAGATTATCGTCAGCGCGTAATAAACAGGGTTTCTATTCTTCTCTACTTAACGTTAAAAAGCAGTGTCATTTTTGATGTTGCTTTTTTTTGCGCGGACTATTTTACGCCCACGCCTCGCCGAGTGCCTGTGTTTGCTGCAAAATCAACTCAATGGCTGAGTCTTGTTTATCGGGTGGGTATTTGTATTTTTTCAAAATACGTTTTACCATCAGTCGCAGCGTTGCCCGTACACTTTCGCGTGAATACCAATCGACCGTGATACTTTGTCTGAGTTTTTGCGTGAGTTCTTGTGCAATTTTTTTCATTGTTTCGTCGGTGAGTTCAATTACAGCAGATTCGTTTTCTGCCAGCGCATCATAAAAACGGATTTCATCTTCACTCAACCCTAAATTTTCAGCACGTCCTGCTGCTTCACGAAATTTTTTTGCCATATCAATTAATTCTTCAATGACCTGCGCTGTTTCAATCGCTCGGTTTTGATAGCGTTTAATTGTATTGGCAAGCAAATCAGAGAATTTTTTACCTTGAACAATATTTCCTGAAAATCGCGCTTTGATTTCTCCTTCAAGCAAACGCTCTAACAGCTCTATCGCTACATTCTTTTCGGGTAAATTGTGTACTTCCGCGAGAAAATCATCATCAAGAATGCCGATATTAGGTCGGTCGAGTCCGACGGCATGAAAAATATCAACGACATCTTCTGATACGACCGCCGAATTGATAATTTGACGCATCGCTAAATCGCGTTCTTCGTTGGTGCGTTTTTGGTGGGTTATGTCACGTTTAGTCAAAATGACTTTGATGGCTTGAAAAAAAGCGACTTCTTCGCGTACCGCTTTGGCTTCATCGAGTGTGCAGCACAGCGTGAATGCTTTACTCATAGCAAGGGCATTATCTGCAAAGCGTTTTTTTCCGTCTTTGAGTCCGAGAACATGATTTGCCGCTCCTGCTAAACGCTTATGACCTGTTGTGAGAAAATCACTGTAATCAAAGCCATGCAGAAGACCGCGAATTATATCGAGTTTTTCTTCTAATACCGCGTAAGCCTCTGCGGCGTCAACCGTGGGGCGACCACGCCCGTTGCTTGAGGTGTAATCTTTGAGGGCGCTGCGTAGTTCGTTGGCAATGCCGATATAATCCACAACAAGTCCACCTTGTTTGTCTTTAAATACGCGATTGACACGCGCAATGGCTTGCATCAAATTATGACCTTTCATTGGCTTGTCGATGTAGAGCGTATGCACGCAAGGCGCATCAAATCCCGTTAGCCACATATCACGCACAATCACTAAACGTAATTGATCGGCAGGGTCTTTGAAACGTTTTTCCAGTCGTTTTTTGACTTGGCTACTGTGAATATGTGGGCGCAAAATCGCTTTATCGCTGGCGGATCCCGTCATGACGATTTTAATCATGCCTTTTTCGGGGTCGTCGCTGTGCCAGTCTGGGCGCAACCTGATAATTTCATTGTAAAGATGCACGCATATTTCACGGCTCATGCCAACCATCATGGCTTTTCCCGTTTGAGCTTTGCCGCGTTCTTCAAAATGCTCAACTAAATCAGCGGCTACGCTGGCAATGCGGGGTTCTGCGCCCACGATTTTTTCTAAAGCTGCCCAACGATTTTTTAATTTCGCTTGCTGTGAATCTTCTTCATCTTCTGCAATGTCCTCCACTTCTTCATCAATAAATGGTAATTCGTCGGCATTGAGCTTGAGTTTTGCCAATCGAGATTCAAAGTAAATAGCGACTGTCGCGCCATCTTCTTTGGCTTGCTGCATATCGTAAATGTGAACGTAATCCCCAAACACCGCGCGTGTATCTCTGTCTTCAAGTGACACCGGTGTTCCTGTAAATGCCACAAACGTGGCTTGGGGTAGGGCATCGCGTAAATGTTGCGCGTAGCCGACTTGGTATTTTTCTTCACCCACTTTGCCTTTGAGCGTGGATTCAAAGCCGTATTGCGTGCGGTGCGCTTCGTCTGCAATCACCACAATATTGCGACGGTCAGAGAGTATCGGAAACGTGTCTTCATCTGCATTGGGCATAAATTTTTGAATCGTAGCAAATACAATGCCGCCCGATGGACGATTGGCTAATTTCGCGCGTAAATCTTGACGCGTGATAGCTTGTACTGGCTGTTCACGCAGTAACTCTTGCGCGAGTGAGAACACGCCAAATAACTGACCGTCAAGATCGTTACGGTCGGTAATCACAACAATCGTGGGATTTTCCATGGCGACATCTTGCATCACTCGCGCCGCAAAACACGTCATTGTGATACTTTTTCCACTGCCTTGTGTATGCCAGACTACGCCGCCTTTATGATCGCCTTGCGGTCTTGAAGCGGTGACTATTTGCACAATAGCGGCTCTTACCGCATGAAATTGATGATAACCGGCAATTTTCTTCACCAGTGTGCCGTCATCTTCAAACAAGACAAAAAAGCGTAAATAATCCAAAAATAGGGCAGGTGACAAGACACCACGCACCAGCGTTTCGAGTTCCCTAAATTGCCCAAGCGGGTCGAGTGTTACGCCATCAATCGTGCGCCACTGCATAAAACGCTCGGCATGACTCGATAGTGCGCCTAAACGTGCTTGCGTGCCGTCTGAAATGACCAGCACTTCGTTATAGCGAAACACATCGGAGATTTGTTCTTTGTAGGTTTGCAGTTGATCGTAGGCTTTCCATATATCCGCGTTTTCGTCGGTGGGATTTTTTAATTCTAATATCACCAGCGGCAACCCGTTAATAAACAAAATAATATCGGGGCGGCGCGTATGCTTTGCACCTTTGATGGTAAACTGATTCACAGCTAACCATTCATTAGCGTGAGGATGAGCAAAGTCAATTAGTCGAACATAATCCCCGCGCGTTTCGCCATCGAGTTGGTATTGCACAGGCACGCCATTTACCAGTAAACGGTGAAATTGACGGTTTGCAGACAATAGCTCAGGCGTTCCAAGATTGACCACTTGTTGAAAAGCGTCTTCTCGCGCCATCGCGGGAATGGTTGGATTTAGGCGACCAATCGCACTGCGTAAGCGTTCATGTAACAGCACGTCAACGTAATTTTTGCGTTCAGCTAACACTCCATCAACGGCAATGTCGTAGCCAGAAACGAGCGTGTAGCCAATTTCAGCAAACCAGCTTAATGTTTCTTGTTCGAGTTGGTCTTCGGTCATTGTTTGCTTCCTAGTGATTCGAGTTTTGATACCCAATTATCAAAGCGTGAGCATTTGGAACGAACAGCTTCCAAACCTGCCAAATCTATAATTTCTGAACCATGCAACTTTTTGTCGTAACGTGGAAAAAGTTTTTTTAATCGATGTGATGGACTGGTTTCTAAACTATCATTTACTTTTTCAGGTGAACCTGCCTGTCGAACGGCATGACGCATTTGTGTTAATTGTTCTTCTTTACCTTCCATCCACTCTACAGCACATTCTGGCGCGGCAAAAATTAACGCTTCAAATTCATACTGTTGCACATAGGGAATCAATTTTTGTGAATGTTCCGCTAATTCATGAATAGCGTGTTCTAATTGTCCTACGGTGCGTTTTTCACGTTTTTTAAAGCCGTAAAAATCATAAAATGTGCTAACAAAATCAAATGCGCCCAGTAAAGGCGGTAATGCCCGTCGAATTTTATCTAAGCTCACATTGCCTTCAATATCGATAGCGGTAACAAAAATTTGATATTTTTCCAAATGAGGTCGCAAGACTTGATGCACAAATTCACGTTCAGTAGCGCCTTCAACGCTAATGCCAAGACGCTTCATTCGGGCGTGCCTCCCATCGCATTTATTTCCCAAATATCGCCTATTTTGTATTCTTCGAGCCAAGCCGTGATTTCTGCTTCTTTTAATCGACGAAAGAGTGACGCATTGTCGATTTGGTCAACAACGATAATATCTTCCCAGCTAAATTGATTTGCCAACGTGACCGACTGCGTGGAGGCGATAATTTGTGTTTTTTCGCTTGCAGAGCGCATCATTGCCGCTAATAATTGCATAGCGAAAGGATGTAAACCCAATTCGGGTTCATCTAGCAAAATGATGGTGGGTAAATTAGGTTGCAACAATAGTGTCGTTAAACAAATAAAGCGCAATGTACCGTCAGATAACATGGTGGCATCAAAATAATCATCACTGCCTTTGTGTTTCCAACGAAGGCGAATCATCTCGTTAGCTTCAATTTCAAAAATGAAATCATGAAAAAAAGGCGCGACTCGCTGAATGGTTCGCACAATCTTTTTATACGCGGTTGTTTCTCGAATGTTGTAGAGAAACGCGGCGAGGTTTTCCCCTTGTGCCATTAAGCGATTATTCGCATGGATACTATAGGACGTTTTGACTTTGGCTGTGTCGCTGGTATCGTGGAAATGATAGGGTTTTGCGTCGGTTAAATATAATCTAATCCATTCTGTTATCGTTGAGCATGAAAACTCTCGTATAGATGATTCCAATTCACCGCCAAAAGAAAGCGCGTGGTTTTCATTTTGACGATTGTTATTGTCATAAAAAAGCGCATTTTCTGTTTCAAAAACAAATGTGTCATTAGTTGTAGGAATCAATGTCGCTTGATAGCCATTGAAATTAAACCGCAAATCAATTTCCAGTTTTTCAGTGGTTTTGCGTCCAAAGTACAAAGTTCTGTCTGCTCCGTTAAGTTGTGAACGCACATATAACTGCAACTCTTTATCTACTAATTTATTCATAAATTTGAAAAAATTGATGAAATTAGATTTTCCCGCGCCATTTGAACCAATCAAAATGTTGAGCGGTGATAGCGGCAAATCCATTGTTTTAATTGATTTGAAGCCGTTGAGTTTGATATGTTGCAATCTGCCAGTTGTACTCATTGGGTATAACCCCATTCCCGAAATTTCGCCTGTAATTCAGGTTCATCTTTAAAGGCTTGAAAATAAATATATTCAGGCGCCAAATCCGCCCCATTTTCCCAAACAAGCGTTTCGAGTTCTTCATCAACATTAAATTTTGAAAATACGTCAATATTTTTGAGCGGCTCAAATACTTTTCCTGTTAATGCGTCGCTTAAATCGGCAATTCCTTTTTTGCCATCGTTAAAAACAACTTCAACACGATAACCATCTAAATAACTCGCTTGTGTAATATGCAAAATCACCCCACTATCTCCTCAACATCAGGCAAGCGCAACTGCCCCGAAATCAAACGCGGAAGTAAGGTGTCGCGGAGGTTGGCGAGTATTTGGGCTTGGCTTTCATTTATTGCTATTGTTTGTTTGATAGCGAGCGTTGTATTTTCAAAAACAGCCAATATGTCGTTAGTTGGCAATTTAACAGAGCCTTTCTCAAAATCACCTTTTCTCAAGAATTCTCTTGCACTTCCAGACGTTGACCTAAGAGCTTCAACTGTTTTTAGCTTGACTGTTTCGTGAATAAAAAACCTAGATGGAAATCCATTTTTGGGTCTAAAACACCACATATTTTGATTTCTCAGTGCAGGTAACATATTGGGCAATAAAGTTGATGTTTTGCCTACGCTCGCCCCAACCATAACCAGATGAAAGTCAAATGGTTCGCAAAGATATTTTGAATATGTATCAGTAAATGACATGGGCAAGAAAACATCTTTTCCTAGACGCTTTGCATAACCATCATCACTGAAGTTTGTCGTTCTAAGAACAAAAACACCGTTTTCATCTTCGATGTAATCCTCACTTTTAAACGCATAACCATTGAGTATCTCTGAAATTTCTACAAGTTCTACAACCTCCCACCCCAACGGCACCATCCCCAATTCCGATTCCACAAAACGATCAGGAAACAACGCGGCAGTTTGTTCGTCCATGCCTTCGGGTTGTCTGCCTTGCGCCTTGGCGTGTACGGGGTCGAAATCCACAAACCACGACTTAAACAGCGCCTGTGCGATGGCTTCGAGTGTGGCGTTGGTTTCGCGTAGTAGGGTGATGCGGTCGTCTAGGGCTGACAGAATTTGTCCTATCTTTTCTTGTGTTTCAATAGGTGGTAGATCAAATGTGAATTGTTCCAATTTTGCTACTGATAATCGTGCTTGATTTGCACTTCCTGAAGCTGAATTAGCGGCATATTGAATAAAATCTTTTGTGCGCAGTAAGTAATAAATGTAATCTTGATTTGCTCTTATTGGTTTAGCTATAACGCAACATGTATTTTGATTTTGAATAGCATTATTTGCCGTCAATGGAACTCTAACAGTTTTACCTACAACGGACGACCAATTTGGAGGCCATGAGCCAACTGTTGCAACTAAAATATCTCCATTTTTTAAAAAATAACTTTGCCATTTTTTTGCATGTAATCTGCAAACCCTAACACATCCCAAAAGGTTAATTGATGTATCTGTAAAGTTTGTTACTCTTGCCAGAGGAATTCCCTCAGACGTAAAGAACTCTTGTTTAATTCCAGCCCCATTTCTAACAATTGCAATTTCTCCTAAGTTAACTATCATCCCACAACTCCTTTTTGCAAAACTGCATCCAGACCAAGTCGCTGTAATCCTTGAATCATGCGTTTATCCAGCGTCAATAATTGTAATTTGTATGTAATAGCTGTTGCGGCAACAATCGCATCGGGTAATTTAAAACCACCACTTCGACGCAAGTGGGTTGCCTCGTTTTCTATTTGTTCATCTAATAGCAACACATGGCATTCATTCAAAAACTCATGAATGATTAATTCATCTTCATCTGTGATTTTGGGATAACCTAACAATTCCATGCGTGTAATTTGACTAATAGCCGTTTTCTCAAGTTCAAGCTCCATTTGTTCTGCAAGTGATATGACTGATTCAGAATCATTGAGTAAACCAATAACGATATTCGTATCAATTAAAAACTCAATCCCATTCATCACGCATTTCCTGTTGAATGTTAACAGGATCGCCTTCAAATGCAGATGATGTCTTGAGTTTTCCTGCAAATTTGCGCCAATCTTTTGATTTTGATGTTGTTTCGGGTGCTTTCCATTTTTTGGAAATTCTTAACACAACCAGTTGTTCATTTTCTTCAAATTCGATGGGTTCTAATACTTGAATGACGCCCGATTTTGAAATAGCTTCAATGGCTTGATACATGGTTTAAGACTCCTAATTTAAGTTCTTTGCAGTGGAGATGATCAATATTGAGATAGTGCATCGTATTTCCCCCCTTGATTTAAAAATCATAACCCAAACTGCCCAATTTCAACCGAATTAACGCATCGAGTTCAGCGCCTTTTGCCATTTGTTCACCTAATTTTTCGGTGAGAGTTTGCATTTTATCAGCAAAAGCGTCGTCATCGTCCTCGACTTCTTCTGCGCCAACGTAGCGTCCGGGTGTGAGAACGTGACCATGTTGTGCAATTTCGTCTAATGAAACGGTGCGACAATACCCCGCAATATCTTGATAGTCGGATTCATTTTCACCGCGCCATGCCGCTACCGTACTTGCAATACGCTCAATCGTTTCATCGGTCAACTCGGCTTGTACACGGCTAATCATACTGCCCAATTTACGCGCATCAATAAACAGCACTTCGCCTTGTCTTGTGGTTTTTTGTTTGGTTAAGAACCACAAACACGCGGGAATTTGCGTATTAAAAAATAGCTGTCCAGGTAGCGCAATCATCACATCGACCACATCTGCCTCCACCATGGCGCGACGAATATCACCTTCGCTGTTTTGGCTAGAACTCATTGAACCATTTGCCAACACAATACCCGCGCGTCCGTTTTGCTTGAGATGATAAAGAATATGTTGCAACCATGCGTAGTTGGCGTTGCCTTGTGGCGGTGTGCCATAAACCCAACGCGGATCACCTTCTAAACTGCCATGCCACCAATCACTGATATTAAAAGGCGGATTGGCTAAAACAAAATCAGCGCGTAAATCAGCGTGTTGATTTTTGGTAAAGGTGTCGCTGGGTTCTCTGCCAAAATTATAATCAATGCCACGGATTGCCAAATTCATCGCGGCAAGTCGCCACGTTGTTGGGTTGGATTCTTGCCCGTAAATAGACACATCACCGATATTGCCGCCATGCGCCTTGATAAATTTTTCTGACTGTACAAACATGCCGCCACTGCCGCAACAAGGGTCATAGACTTTGCCATAATGTGGCGCGAGAACAGCAACCAATGTTTTGACGATGCTGGCAGGGGTGTAGAATTGTCCGCCTTTTTTCCCCTCTGCGCTGGCAAATTGCCCAAGAAAATATTCATACACTTGACCTAATACATCACGCGCATTGCCGGCATCTTCACCAAAATCGATGGTAGACACCACGTCAACGAGTTCACCGAGTTTGCCGTCAGGCAGTTGGGCGCGAGCGTAGCGTTTATCAAGAATGTTTTTGAGCTTGGGATTTTCAACTTCAATAATGGCGAGAGCGTCATCAATGCGTTTGCCGATGTCGGCTTGCTTGGCGGCGGCGCGAATAGTTTCCCAGCGAGCGGTTTCTGGCACCCAAAACACGTTGACGCTGGTGTAATAATCGCGGTCTTCGAGTTCATCGGGGATAAGTTCGGGTTCGTCGAGATAATACTCATCGCTGGGGTCGTTGAATCGTCGCTCTAATTCACTGCGTCGCGCGGCAAAGGTATCGGATATGTATTTGACAAAAATAAGTCCTAAAACAAGGTGTTTATATTCTGCCGCGTCCATATTGGCACGGAGCTTGTCAGCCGTTGCCCAAAGTGCTTTTTTGATGTCGTCTAGCATGATGTGTGTCTAACGTAGGAGGGGAGGAGAAGAATTCGCCCCCCTTTTATAGTGTAAAGGGGGGCTAAGAGGAGATTTTAATCGTCTTGCGAATGTTCAAGTAAGAATTTTTTATAATTGATAGATACTTTCAAACCAGCAAAACGTCCTGCCATACGCGTTAATTCTTGCGTCTTTTTATCAAAGGTGATTTTTACCTCGTTTAACGCGCGGTCTTCATAGCCTTTTTCAATGCCTTGCGTTTCTAGCAGGAAATGGTACATATAAATTTCTTGCTCTGGCTCGTCTTTGATTTCAAGTGGTTCGCCTAATTTGGCTACTACAGCAGGTTTTTTAGGCAAATTATCGCTAATTTTCTCAAGCAACGCGCTGTTAGCTTTGAGCTGTCTTTTTTCTTTATCAATTTCCGCCCCACCAATCGAGCGTAGCGATACTTCTAAAAATTTAGGCGGTGCAATTTCCAAAAATAAAGACGAAAACGACCACGCGGTGAGTTTACTTTCTTTATTGAAATAAAGGTCTGTGTAAAACTTAATTTCGGGTTTAATTACATTGCCTTGCGCGTCAATTTTTCTAAACCAGTAACGCCATTTGCGACCTGTTGGGGTAGGCGAGTCGTCACTG
>OMIH01000047.1 GCA_900299045.1 Methylococcaceae bacterium | reverse complement strand
TCTCAAACCGATATTCCAGATGAATTGCCTATTGATTCATCATGGGATGATATTTACGAACCAGAACAGGAAACCCTGCCGGATTATGATTTTGGTTCAATTCGTGATACGTCGGCTTTTGAGGGAGAATTTGAAACACAACGTAGTGATAGCTTGAGTTTGCAAACGCATTTGCTCGATCAACTGGATTTAGTGTCTTTCTCAGAACGCGATCACGCGATTGCTATTACAATTATCGATTATATCAATACAGAAGGTTATTTAATTGCACCGGTAGATGAAATTTTTTCGGGGTTGCGTGAACAGATAGCAGATATTGAAATTGAAGAAGTATATGCGGTACTTCATCGCATTCAACATTTTGATCCTGCTGGTGTTGGTGCAATGGATTTAAGTGATTGTCTGCGTTTACAACTTCAACAACTCCCTGATTCAACGCCACATAAAGCCAATGCGTTACTTCTTGTTACCCGTTATTTAGATTTACTTGCCACGCACGACCAAGCCAAACTAGTCCGTAAATTGGGTATTTCAGAAGATGAATTGGATCATATCGTTTTTTTAATTAGAACATTAGATCCCAAACCAGGTGAAAAAATTCAAAGTACCTTTTCGGAATATGTTGTACCTGATGTGTATGTTCGTAAAATAAACGATCGCTGGCGAGTTGAGTTGAATCCGGATATTTCGCCTAAATTATGTATTAATGAAACATACGCCAATCTCATTAAGAAAGCGGATACAGGGAAAGATAATACCTGCATGAAAGAGCATTTGCAGGAAGCAAAGTGGTTTATTAAAAGTTTACATAGTCGCAATGATACCCTTCTACGCGTAGCGCGGTGTATTGTAGAAAAACAAGCCGCGTTTTTTGAACATGGATCTATTGCCATGAAATCTATGGTATTGCGTGATGTTGCTGAGGAATTAGAGTTGCATGAATCGACTATTTCACGCGTCACAACACAAAAATATATGCACACTCCCAATGGGATTGTTGAATTCAAATACTTTTTTTCAAGTCATGTGTCAACGGATGGCGGTGGAGAGTGTTCATCGACGGCTATTCGTGCTTTAATTAAAGAGCTTATTAGCAATGAAAATATCGCTAAACCACTTAGTGATAGTAAAATAGCTGAGTTTTTAAAAATCAAGGGTATCAACGTAGCCCGCAGAACAGTAGCTAAATATCGTGAAGCGATGTTTATTTCCTCCTCTAGTCAGCGTAAACGTTTATTGTAGGACGGCATCGCTGATTTTTTTGTGTTTCATTTTTTATAAGGAATTATTTTATGCAAGTTATTATTAGTGGTCATCATTTAGAAGTGACTGATGCGTTAAGAGCGCATACAGAAGAAAAAGTGGCGAAATTAGCGCGTCATTTTGATAAAGTGACTGACATTCATGTGATTTTGAGCGTAGAAAAATTAGTTCAAAAAGCAGAAGCGACGCTACATTTTGCAGGTACAAAATTCTTCGCTGAAGATCACCAAGAAGATATGTATGTTGCTATTGACGAATTAGTATCTAAATTAGATCGCCAAATTCTCAAACATAAAGAGAAACACGCGTCACACTAAAATTTAAATGCCATGCAAAGGTGTGAAATCGTATTTTGCACCTTTGATTTTTTTCATTTCTATTGCATGAAACGCGACGATTGTTTACGTTGTCATGTCACCCACAACGCATGCCTCTTCTCCTACTCGGCACACAGGGTTGTCATTTGTGCGAGCAAGCGCAAACGCTTTTGACACAATTAACTATTCCTGTTCAACACATCGATATTGCTAACCAAACACAATGGCAAACAGAATTCGCTGTTTTAATTCCGGTGTTATACCATTCTAGTACGCAGCGATACCTCAATTGGCCTTTTGATTCAGACACTGTTCTTTCCTTCATTCACTCTTTAAGCGAGATATCAATCATGTCAAACCCACTCTTGTCACAAACTGACTTGCCGCATTTTGATCAAATTCATGCTGAGCATATAAAACCGGCAATAACTGAGTTATTAACACAGGCGAAAAAAATCGTTCACGATTGCTTGCAGGCAACATCGCATTACACATGGGAAAATTTAGTTTCTCCTATCGAAGAAGTGGAAGATCGTTTACATAAAGCATGGTCTCCTGTTAGTCATTTAAATGCTGTTATGAATAACGAACAGCTACGCGAAGAATATAATGCATGTCTACCCCTGCTCAGTGATTATTCGACTGAAATGGGACAAAATGAAAAATTATTTAACGCGTATCAATATATTGCACAAAGTGAAAATTTTGCATTACTTGAAAAAGCACAGCAAAAAATTATCACAAATGCGTTAAGAGATTTTCAACTTTCGGGTGTTGCACTCAACCCCGAAGATAAAAAGCGATATAAAGACATTAGCCAGCAACTAAGTCAGCTTGCTAGTCGTTACGAAGAAAATGTGTTAGATTCGACTAATGCGTGGACAAAACATATTTATAACGTGGAAGAATTGGCTGGGCTGCCGCAAAGTGCACTTGAACAAGCCAAGCAAAGTGCTGAGATGTTCCACGTGAAACAATCGAAAAATAATACAAATGAGAGTGCGATGTTTCACGTGGAACAATCAGATAATTCTGTAGGTTGGCTAATTACGTTGCAATACCCTTCTTATATTGCCGTAATGACGTATGCCGATAATCGAGAATTAAGACGTGAGCATTATACCGCTTTTGCAACACGCGCAACTGAGGGTGAATTTGATAATACACAAATTATGGAAGATATTCTTGCGTTGCGCCACGAAGAAGCACTGTTACTTGGTTTTGAGAATTATGCACAATTATCCATTGCGGCAAAGATGGCTAGTACAACAGATGAGGTGATCGATTTTCTGGAAGATTTAGCACAAAAATCACGACCGCAAGCGCAGGAAGATATTCTCGCATTACAAATATTCGCACGAGATAATTACAATATTGATAAATTAGAAGCATGGGACATTACCTATTTGTCTGAAAAAATGCGTCTTGCCAATTATCAACTATCACAAGAAGAAGTAAAAAGTTATTTTCCTGTGCCCAACGTATTAAGTGGTTTATTTACTATTTTAAATCGATTGTACGGGTTACACATTCACGAGTTAACGCATTTCAATCGTTGGAATGAAAATGTACAGTTATTTGAAGTAAGTGATAAACACGGTCATCACCGTGGGCGGTTTTATTTGGATTTATATGCACGGGAGAAAAAACGCGGTGGCGCGTGGATGGACGATTGTATTGGTCGTCGAAAAATAAATGCCGACACCATACAATACCCTGTCGCCTATTTGGTTTGTAATTTTACGCCCCCTACCGCAACGCACCCTTCGCTGTTAACGCACGATGATGTGACCACCTTGTTTCATGAGTTTGGTCATGGATTGCACCATATTTTAACGCAGGTCAATTATGCTGGCGTTGCTGGAATTAATGGCGTTGCATGGGATGCCGTGGAACTACCCAGTCAATTTATGGAGAATTGGTGCTGGGAAAAAGAGGTATTAGCTTTAATTTCTGCTCATTATAAAACAGGCGAAACACTGCCTGAATGTTTACTTGAAAAAATGTTAGCGGCAAAAAATTTCCAAACCGGCATGAGCATGGTGCGGCAATTAGAATTTAGTTTATTTGATTTTTATATTCACCGAGATTTTGATCCCCATAAAGGGGGGCGCATTTATGAAACACTCAATCAAATAAGAGAGCGTGTCAGTGTTTTGCCTGTGGCGGATTTCAATCGTTTTGCTCATAGTTTTTCACATATTTTTGCAGGTGGTTATTCTGCTGGATACTATAGCTATAAATGGGCTGAGGTACTCTCTAGTGATGCGTTTTCGCTATTTGAAGAAAAGGGTATATTTGACGAAGAAACAGGACAGGCTTTTTTAACAATTATTTTAGAAAAAGGGGGAAGTGACGATGCTATGGCATTATTCAAAAAATTCCGTGGGCGTGAGCCGTCTTGTGATGCGCTACTGCGCCATAGCGGAATTAAGCACTAAACTTCACTGAGTTAAATGACCTATTTTTTACATATAAAACGCTTATTCCTTTTTTGCGGACGATTACTTGTTATTTCGTCCGCATTAAATTTACTTTCATTTTCTGTCATTGCCAAAGAGAGTTCTATTCATGCAAAAACGCATGCAAAACCACAGTTACTTTTTATTGGCGATTCTCACACAGTAGGTGTATTTGGACATACATTAACCCATTTACTGACCGATGCTCTCCCCACTGTGGATGTCACAACAGTGGCAAGCTGTGGCAGTGATCCTAAATGGTGGATTGAAGGCAAGCCAACGACCTGCGGTTTTTGGCAAAAAAAACCTAATGGTTCACAAATAGACGAACATAAAGCGTATACGCCAAAATTAGAAAAATTGTTGCGTATTAAACCTAAATTAACCCTTGTTGCATTAGGTTCTAATATTGTATTGATGAATGAGGAAGAACGCCTATCATATACGCAAACCATGATGGAAATGATCGAGAAAAAATCTAGCCGTTGCGTTTGGATTGGTCCACCTGATTCACGCAAATTTAATGTACAGGAAATTAATACAGTTTATAGTTTGCTCAAAAAAATGTCTAAACAGTATCATTGTCAATTGGTAGATAGTCGAAAATATACACTCTACCCAAGTGTAGGTGGTGATGGTTTACATTATGGTGGAAAAGAAGGTACGGTAATTGCTTTACACTGGGCAGAGAAAGTTTTTTCTCATGATATGAAACCAATACTTTTGAAATCATTTAGCCATGAACGTGAATATAAAAAAAATTGATAACCTCCAAGATGTAGCCATGTTAACACCCAAACACAGCAGCACTTATCTCGCCTATTTAGATGGCTTGCGTGCGTTTGCGATTATTGCCGTTTTACTCTTTCATGGTGACAATAATTGGTTACATGGTGGTTTTTTAGGGGTTGAAATTTTCTTTGTCATTAGCGGTTTTATTATTTCAAAATTATTGTTTGATGAATTACAGCAAACGGGGCGTGTCGATTTAAGTCGATTTTGGATTCGTCGTTTACGTCGTTTACTGCCTGCGGCATTTACAATGATGGTAAGTACATGGATTTGTGTGTTGGTTTTATTTCCCGCTGAAATTAGTCAAATTTCTGAAGATTTACCTTATGGATTGAGTTTTCTCAATAATTGGAATTATATTATTAACGAACGCTCGTATTTTGAGCTGATTGGTCGACCACGGCTGTTTGAGCATTTATGGTCGTTGGGGGTTGAATTTCAGTTTTATGTGGCATGGGCATTGATTTGCTGCTTATTATTTAAGCAGTCACGTTGGTTTGCCACGGTAACGATTAGTTATATGGCGCTGTATTCGACTTATCAAATGTTAGCGCTTTATACACCAAATGAAGATCCCTCGCGTGTTTACTTTGGCACTGATACACGAGCAAGTGCGCTCCTTATTGGCGCATTACTGGCGTTAGTGCTACAAAACATCAACAAGCCGCTTAGTCATGCACAATGTCAATTCACAAATATGCTAGGCTCTTTTAGCTTAGTGGGATTGCTATTGTTTTGTATCTATGCAAAATCAACAGATTCAGCATTATTTCAAGGCGGATTTCTTTGTGTATCGCTATTAACATCAATTGTTATTGGCTCTTGTTTGTTAATGTCAAAGCAAAATCATGCCAGTATTATGTTAAATGTACTAAGTGGCGGAATATTAAAAATAATCGGTATTCGTGCTTACGGTATTTACTTATGGCACTGGCCTATTTTTGGTTTAACGCAGCCTTGGGTAGATGTCCCTTTTGAAGGCATTCCGTTATTTATTTTCAGATTGATCTTAACCGCTTTTTTCTCCGAAATCACTTATCGCTTTATTGAAAATCCTATCCGCCGTGGATGTATTGCAAGAACAATAGACGCTGTTATGCAATCAAAAGGCACTGAAAAGAAAAAATTAGTTACAGCGTGGTCATTAACAGGATGTCTTTGTTTAGCTGGATGCTCAAGTCTTGTGATTGCGACCGAAAATCATCTTGAAATGATTCAACGCCCTCAAATTAATGACGATGTATTTGCGCAAATATCAACGGACAAAAATGAAGATGCTCTTATTGCAACCACGACACCTGAAATTGTTAGCGCCTCTATGCAATATGACGATGCAACGTTAACAGAATCTAGCAAAAAAAATAAAAATGATAATTCGATATTATCTAATACGATTTGCGGTCATACAGAGCAACGCAATACTCAAAATAATTTAGAATTTGAACGGGCAAAAAACGGGACAGGCTACGTTAATCGCGTTAGAACGGTCGATCAACCTAATGCAAAAACTCCCGTATTTTTATTAGGTGATTCTGTCATGGTGGGAGCAACAACAGAATTGTTAAAACGACTGCCTTGCGTGAGTTTAGATTCACAAGTCGGGCGACAACTTGGAAAAGGCATTCAAATTTTAAGTGAACGCAAAAGCAAAGGTCTACTCAGTGATACGGTGATTATTCATCTAGGCAATAATAGTCCCATTAATTCAAATCAGATAGAAACATTATTAAATCTGTTAAGCGATACAAAACGAATTATCTTTGTGAATTTAAAATTACCCAGAAATTATGAAAGCGCAAATAATCAATTGCTCCATGAAGCAGGTGCTAAGAGTGCCAATATTCATTTGATTGATTGGCGTTCAAACAGCATGAATGCAAAAAATGTATTTAGTAGTGACGGTATTCATTTAACGCATCAAGGGGCGAAGTTGTATGCTAGTTTAATTTCTGATTCGCTTTTAGAATAAAATGCAATCAAGATGCGGCTTAATTTTGTGTCCTGTTTTCTGTTGTTGAATCAACGCTGTGACAAAAATAGTTTGATGATACTAAAGCATCGTTTACAATACCGTCATATTTATGGTAAACGTTGCCAAAACGTCTTTCTTAACACACAAAGCCGAGTTCTTTGGCTACTCACTCACGAGCGACTTAGCGCATCAACATGGCACTGGCATTTAATCTCCCTATCTACTTAACTTTTCTACGCATTGCGTTGATTCCATTGCTTGCGATTGTTTTTTATTTGCCTTGGCAATACAGCAACGTGGCGTGTACGTTAATTTTCTTATTAGCTGGATTTACCGATTGGCTCGATGGATATTTAGCAAGGCGCTTGCAACTGGAAACGCAATTTGGCGCTTTTTTGGATCCTGTTGCGGATAAATTGATGGTGGCGGTTGTGTTGGTCTTGCTTGTTGAGCAAATTCACAGCCCTTACCTTGCTATTCCAGCGGCTATTATTATTGGTCGTGAACTGACAATTGCTTCTCTGCGAGAGTGGATGGCAGAAATTGGTAAACGTGCGCAAGTGAAGGTATCCTTACTAGGAAAATGGAAAACCAGTGCGCAGATGCTTGCCATTGGCTTTTTCCTTTATCGCGATGATTTATTTGGATTGCCTGTTCTATCGTTAGGATATGGCTTGCTTTATATCGCGGCTATTCTCACCTTATGGTCGATGATTCAATATTTACAGGCGGCTTTTACCGCCATCAATACTACACAAAAAGCTGGTCATTGAAT
Source organism: Methylococcaceae bacterium (assembly GCA_900299045.1). Lineage (GTDB taxonomy): Bacteria > Pseudomonadota > Gammaproteobacteria > Methylococcales > Methylomonadaceae > UBA10906. The sequence continues at coordinate 2,307 of OMIH01000047.1, read as the reverse complement.
GGACTAGCTCCCCTGAGAATAAAATGGAACAAGAAAAAATTTCCCCACCCCAAAACACACATTTGCAAGATGAAATTTTGCGTAGCGCACTGAGTTTATTTGTACAAAAAAGTTATTTAAACACGTCACTTAGTGACATTGCGATGGCGGCAAAATTAGACAATACGCAAGAAATTTATACATACTTTGATAGCAAACAACACTTGGCGTGCGTTTTATATAGCAATATTGTGGACAGTTTGAGCGTCTCCATTGACGATATTCGTCGTCGAAATAAAAAATCAACCGATCAGTTGCACAGTCTAGTGGATTTATTGTTCAAACTCGTTGAACAAGCACCCGATGCACTGCGTTTTTTATTAACTGTCAATCATGCAGAATTTTTGCGTGATGAAAAACCGTTTTTAAAAACACCTGCCGTTAATAAAATGCTAAAAATATTTCAATTAGGTATCAATAACGGGGAAATTCGCTCACTTGAGCCTATGCTAATTTACAGTTGCTTTTTTGGGATTATCTATACCACAATCGAATTAATCTTAAATGGTACGCTAGATAAAAAAAGTGAATTATATCAATCACAAGCATGGATTGCAGCGTGGAATACGATTGCTAAAAAATAATTTCAGGTAGGGCGCTCTCTGTCATGTTGTTTGATATTAAAAGTCAGTTACGAAAAAAGCACAGCAAATGGTGTTTACTTTCATTAGCAAGTGCTTTTGTTTGCTTGATGGCTATTTTATTAACATCGGAAAGTTCACTATTGACTCAACTGCTCATTTTTGGCGTCCTTACTAGTTGTGTTTTTGCCGCACGCCACTCGCATACCTATGAGCAAATGATTGCTCACGCATTACATGAACTTCATCAACAAAAAAGTGCATTTGATAAACATGCTATCGTGAGCATGACTGATATCAACGGCACTATTATTTATGTCAATCAACGGTTTTGCGATATTAGCGGCTATAGTCAATATGAATTAATAGGACAAAATCATCGCATCTTAAAATCGGGGCACCATTCACCTGATTTTTTCATCACTATGTGGCAAACAATCAGTCGTGGTCATGTCTGGGAAGGAACGGTTTGTAATCGCTCAAAAAATGGGCAGCTTTATTGGGTAAAATCGACCGTCATGCCTTTTACAGATGAAAATGGTAATATTGACCGCTATATTTCAGTTCGCACTGATATTACCGCACAAAAGGAACTCGATAGTGTTACTGCAAAAACTCAAATTTGGCAAAAGACTATTTTAGATAATTTAGGTGATGGTGTTTACACGCTTGATCAAAACGGTCTACTCACCTATTTCAATGCTGAAGCAGAGCGCATATTAGGCTGGACATTTGACGAAGTCAAAGACCGTTTTATTCACGATATTATTCATTTCCAGCATATAGATGGCTCAACACTCGCGTTCGATGATAGCCCTGTTTCACTGTGCATGAAATCCCAAACGCGCCATCGCTCAGACGATGAAATTTTTTTCCATAAGCAGGGTCAATATGTTGAAGTTAGCATAGTCGCCTCCCCGCTACTAGATGGGCATACGGTCGTCGGGGCGGTGGTGTGCTTTCGTGATATTAGTCGCATTAAGACGATTCAAGAAGAACTCAAACTTGCCAAGCAACACGCTGAAAACGCAGCACGAATCAAATCTGATTTTCTCTCTACAATAAGCCATGAAATTCGCACACCGATGAATGGCGTCATCGGTATGACCGACCTTCTACTTGATACATCACTCAATGAAGAGCAACTTGAATTTGCAACAATTATTAAAACATCCTCACATCTACTGCTCACCATTATTAACGATATTTTAGACTATTCCAAAATTGAAGCGGGACAACTGCAAATGGAATCCATCGAATTTTCATTGCAGCACGTTTTAGAAAGTAGTGCAGACATGATGGCGACGCGTGCCTACGAAAAATCGTTGTCACTTATGACGTTTATTGATCCTGATATTCCCAAGCTTCTTATAGGCGACCCTATTCGTATTCGTCAAATATTACTCAATTTCTTTAGTAACGCCATCAAGTTTACCACGCACGGTGCTGTCATTTTACGCGCAACAGTGGTTGATCGTACAGAGGACGGTGTTGCTTGGATTCATGCCGAAGTGAGTGATAGTGGTATAGGCATCTCCGCGCAGGCGCAAGAAAATTTATTTAAACCCTTTTCGCAAGCAGACAGTTCAACAACGCGTAAATACGGCGGTACCGGTCTTGGTCTTTCCATTTCAAAACGCTTAGTTGATTTAATGGGCGGACGCATTGGCTTGACGAGCATTGAAGG
>OMIH01000046.1 GCA_900299045.1 Methylococcaceae bacterium | reverse complement strand
GACTAGCATTTGTAGAATCGTGGTTTTATTGAGAATTTTTTATGCGTAACGTTTAAAAACTAACGTGCCATTTGTTCCGCCAAATCCAAACGAATTTGACATTGCCACATCAATTTTCATTTCCCGTGCGGTATTTGGAACGTAATCCAAATCACACAGAGGATCTTGATTTTCTAAATTTATGGTTGGAGGTGCCACCTGGTGTTGAATACTGAGCGCTGTTAATACCGCTTCAATACCACCCGCCGCCCCTAACATATGACCGATCATTGATTTTGTTGAGCTAATTGCCACTTTATATGCGTGATCGCCTAAAGCCGCTTTCATCGCTTGTGTTTCGCCTAAATCCCCAGCAGGTGTTGACGTGCCGTGTGCATTGATATAATCCACATCGCTCGCATTTAATCCCGCATCGCGCAAAGCATTTCGCATACAACGCGCTGCACCTTCGCCACCTTCTGAAGGGGTTGTAATATGGTACGCATCACCGCTCATACCATAACCAACGAGTTCAGCATAAATTTTTGCACCACGCGCTTTAGCGTGTTCGAGTTCTTCTAACACCACAACGCCAGCACCGTCACTTAACACAAAGCCATCACGATCACGATCCCAAGGACGACTTGCTTGCTGAGGTGCCTCATTGCGACGTGAAAGCGCTTTTGCTGACGCAAAACCACCCATGGCAGTCGGAGAGGTTGTGCAACGTTCAGCACCACCGGCAATCATCACATCAGCATCACCGTATGCAATTAAACGTGCAGCATCACCAATATTGTGTGTACCCGTTGCGCACGCGGTCACAATCGCAAAATTAGGACCTTTAAGACCATATTTAATAGATAAGTTACCCGAAATCATATTAATAATATTGCCCGGCACAAAGAAAGGCGAAATACGACGAGGACCGCCTTTTTCATAAGTTGCATAACATTCTTCGATACCTGTAATACCGCCAATGCCCGCGCCAACGGCTACGCCAATGCGCTCTGCATTTTCCTGCGTCACCACAAGTCCACTGTCTTCAAATGCCTGACAGCCTGCAGCGATACCATAATGGACAAAGCCATCCATGCGCTTTGCATCTTTTTCGGCAATATATTGACCAATATCCAAATCACGGATAACACCACCAAACGTTGTCGTAAAAGGGGAAATATCAAAAGAATCAATCGCACTAATGCCGCTTTTGCCTTCAAGAATACCGGCCCAAGTTTGCGCAACTGTGTTAGCTAAAGGCGTAACTGCCCCTAATCCTGTGATGACGACTCGACGTTTACTCACTATTGTGTACCGTAAAAAATTAAACTAGGAAAAGAAATTGACGTTTAAAAATGCAGTGGATGAACACGATGTTCATCCACCCGCGCGTCTACTTAAAGATGAGAAGTGACGTAATCAATTGCTTGCTGAACGGTGGTGATTTTTTCAGCTTCTTCATCTGGAATTTCGCATTCAAACTCTTCTTCCAAAGCCATAACAAGCTCAACGGTGTCCAAAGAATCCGCGCCTAAGTCATCAACAAATGATGCGTCAGTAGCAATTTCGTCTTTCACACCTAATTGCTCAGAAACAATTTTTTTAACGCGTTCTTCAATATTACTCATAATTTTAATCCTCGAACAAAACAAGTTATGCAATAGTGACCTGTTTTGATATTGTTGTTGTTTTTACTAAAAATACCGTCCCAGCAAAGCCAGAAGACGGGCGAATTATACGGCAAATTACCGCAATGTCACACTATAGTGAATCGCAACCTCTCTTTTTTAAGAAAGTAGCGACTCATCGTCCCCTCACTAGGGCATAAACAAACCACCGTTTATATGCAAGGTTTCACCGGTAATGTATGCAGCGCCATCGGACGCTAAAAAACTTACCGCATGCGCAATCTCAGTTGCTTGTCCCAAACGTGCGAGAGGAATGGATGCAAGCAAGCCATTTTTAATCTCGTCACTTAATTCTTTTGTCATATCAGTATCAATAAACCCCGGAGCAACGGTATTGACGGTAATATTTCGTGAACCGACCTCTTTTGCCATCGATTTTGTAAAACCAATCATACCCGCTTTCGCGGCAGCATAATTAGCCTGACCCGCATTCCCCGTTGAGCCAACCACGGACGAAATATTAATAATGCGTCCTGTTTTAGCTTTCATCATGCCGCGCAACACGGCTTTACTCATACGAAAAACCGATGTTAAATTTGTTGAAATAATATCATCCCACTCATCGTCTTTCATGCGCATAAGTAAGTTATCGCGCGTAATACCCGCATTATTTACCAGCACATGCGGTGTACCAAATTCATCGCTAATCGCTTTCATCACGTTCTCAATAGAACTGGCGTCCGACACGTCTAATGCTAATCCTCGACCATTTTCGCCCAAATAGGCAGAAATTGCCTCTGCCCCTTGTTCTGTGGTGGCACTACCTAAAACAAAAAAACCATCTTGTGCGAGACGCTCGGCAATAGCACGACCAATTCCGCGACTAGCGCCTGTTACTAAAGCAAGTTGTTTAGTCATTGAGTTGCTCCATAAGTGTATTGAGAGTTTGGCTATCGTAAATACTAAAATGCTCCGCTTCTTTTACGATACGTTTATTTAAACCAATAAGTACCTTACCTGCGCCACATTCAACAAAATGGGTCACGCCGCTATCAGCCATCAATTTAATCGTATCCACCCAACGTACAGGTTTGTAGAGCTGTTCTTTTAATGCGAGTCGAATTGCCTCAGGCGTTTGATGTGAGAGAACGTCAACATTGTGAATTAACGTGGCATTAGGTACATGAATGGTCATATCCTCGAGTGTTTGCGCTAATTTTTCAGCAGCAGGCTGCATTAACGCGCAATGTGAAGGCACGCTAACGGGCAATAATAACGCACGCTTTGCTCCCGCTTCTTTTGCGCCAGCCATTGCACGCTCAACGGCTGCAACGTGCCCAGCGATGACAACTTGACCTTGTGAATTAAAATTCACCGCAGAAACGACCTCATTTTCTGCCGCTTTTGCGCACACCTCTATCACAACACTTTCGTCTAAACCCAAAATGGCCGCCATAGCGCCCACACCTTGTGGTACCGCCTCCTGCATTAAAGTGCCACGCAACGCCACCAATTTGATAGCCTCTTCAAAATCCAGCGCACCAGCGCACACAAGCGCACTGTATTCCCCTAAACTATGACCGGCAAGCCATGCTGGTCGAATAGCGCTGTTTTTGCTCCATATAGCCCACACCGCAATTCCTGCCGCTAACATGACAGGTTGGGTATTATGTGTTTGATTGAGTTCAGCTTCTAGCGCACTCTCACTCACCAGTGCCCATAAATCTTTTTGCAGTGCATCTGATGCACGCTCAAACGTTTGTTTTACTTCAGGATACGTTTGCGCCAAATCGTCAAGCATCCCTGTCGATTGCGAGCCTTGCCCTGGAAATACAAATGCTAAATTTTGTTGTTGAGTCATTTTTTAATTCTTTTTAGTCAAAAAAGGAAGAAAGTAACAGAAGATGATCAAAAAAATCAATCAATAACGAACAAGCGCAGAGCCCCAAGTAAATCCTGCACCAAATGCTTCAAGCAAGACCATTTGACCACGTTGAATACGCCCATCACGAACTGCTTCATTAAATGCGAGTAACACAGACGCTGACGATGTATTGCCTTGTGTTTCAAGTGTAACAACAACTTGTTCCATTGACATTTTTAATTTTTTTGCTGTCGCTGCAATAATACGAATATTCGCTTGATGAGGCACCAGCCAATCAATGTCGGATTTATCCATCTTGTGCGCATCAAGTGTTTCATCCACAATGCGACCAAGCGTATTGACAGCCACTTTAAACACTTCATTGCCTCGCATAGCAATATATCCTAAAGGTGACTCTTTATCACCTATAGCTTGAGGATTTGGGCAATAAAGCAATTCATCATATTGACCGTCTGAATGAATATGCGTGGATAATACGCCTGCTTCTTCTGAAGCTTGCAGTAATAAAGCCCCAGCACCATCGCCAAACAAAATACATGTTCCGCGATCAGTCCAATCGACAATGCGCGAACATACCTCAGCGCCAACAACAAGCACCGTTTTTGCAGCGCCAGATTTAATGTATTGATCTGCAATACTTAAGGCAAAAATAGAACCACTACAGGCGGCTTGAATATCAAAAGCCACGCCACCACGAATGCCTAAACGATGCTGTAATAAACACGCTGTACTCGGATACACTTTATCAGGCGTTCCTGTTGCGACAATAATTAAATCGATGGTATTCGCCTCAATTTGAGCTGCATCAATGGCTTGGCGAGCGGCGATTTCCGCCATACTTGCTGCCGTTTCGTCGGGTCGCGCAATACGACGACTACGAATACCTGTACGCTCAAAAATCCATTCATCAGAGGTATCAACACGCTCTGCGAGTTGCTGATTGGTGACAATATTTTCGGGTAAATAACCGCCTGTACCAATAATTTTACTGTAGCGTGTCATGAGAGTGTCCGTTGCGCGAGAGACGCTTCAACTTGTTGCGTAATTTTTTGAATGACATTGTGCTGAACTTCAACTTCAGCCAATTTAATTGCCGTCTTAAACGCTAAAATATCTGCGCCCCCATGACTTTTAATCACAAGACCACGCAGTCCAAGAAAACTGGCACCGTTATATAAACGCGGATCAATGCGCTGTTTAAAACTTTTTAGCACAGGATACGCAATGACTGCGGCTAATTTGGTCAACCAATTCTTAGAAAACGCTTCTTTTAGCGTTGTCCCAATCATTTTTGCAGCACCCTCAATGGATTTGAGCGATACATTTCCAACAAAACCATCACAAACAATCAAATCAACCTTTGCATTCCCTGCATTAATGGAATTGCCTTCAACATAACCGATATAGTTAAGCGTTGAGTTTTCGAGCAATTTAGCTGCTGTTTTCACCTGCTCATTGCCTTTCATCTCTTCTTCGCCAATATTTAAAAGACCAATGCGAGGACTGTCGATATTTTCAATCGCTTTCACCAATTCATTGCCCATCACCGCAAATTGAAATAAATGCTCTGCCGTACAGTCAACATTAGCCCCCAAATCCATCATGTGCGTATGTCCATGAATAGAAGGCAACGTTGATATAATGGCTGGTCTATCAATCCCATTAAGCATTTTTAGCACAAATCGCGCTGTTGCCATTAACGCACCCGTATTGCCCGCACTCACGCACGCATCAGCGCGACCGTCACGCACAAGATTAATCGCGACACGCATGGAAGAATCTTTTTTATTTTTGAGGGCTTTTGAAGGCGGCTCATCCATATCAACTTGCTCTGAGGCATGCTGAATTTGTAACCGATTGCCGTAAACAGGGAGCACCTGAGTTAATAAAGGCATAAGTACGGCTTCATCACCCACCAAAATAAGTATCAAAGCCGTGTTTTCTTGAAGACAAGCCAAAGCAGCAGGAACCGTCACACTAGGTCCAAAATCACCGCCCATAGCATCAATTGAAATGGTTAAACTCACGCTAACTCATTGCTCCACTGTACTTAAAAAGAAGCCGAATCAGATCTAACTGATTCGGCATGATATATCTCGCTCGAAAAGTGAACGAATTAATCTACGTCAACAGCGCTTGAACGGACAATTTGACGGCCTTTGAAATAACCATCTGGTGTGACGTGGTGACGCAAATGCACTTCACCTGTAATTTTATCTGTTGATAATGTTTTTGCTGTTAATGCGTCATGTGACCGACGTTGACCACGTCTTGAACGTGTCACTTTACTCTTTTGTACTGCCATTAGGATTCTCCAGTAGATTTTTTTAAATGGGCTAAAACGGAAAAAGGATTCGGTTTTTTGGGTGCAATTTCTTCGAAGGCACTGACAATGTCTTTAGCAACCCCTTCCACTACACAGTCGTATTCATGTTTAGGGTAATCGGGTAGGCTGAGTAATAATTCATCTTCAACAAGCGTGCTTAACAACAGCGTTTCTTCTTCAACGAGCAAAGGTTCATATTCTAAGGGCAAACGCGCTACATACTCAATGCTTGTCACAATACCCAGTTTTACCGCATTATTTACCTTAAACTCAACTCCTTGCAAACATTTCTGACAAGTCAGCAATAATGTCGTTTCTAAGTTACCGTCGACATAGGGAATACGTCCTTCCCGCCCAAAATATAAACTCACATTGACAACACCGTCATTGTTCACCAATTTTTCATTTAGACGAAGTAAAGCGTTAAGCGGCAACTGACCGTGTAACTCACCGCGTTTATCAGCAAGATTTAAAGGGTCAATAATTTCAGGCAGTCGATTTTGCATTAGGTAATAATATCTTGAAACGCTATAAGCGTCAAATTGGACACGGTAACGATTTTGCTTATCACAAACAACACATTACTTCGTCTAAGACGCGATTTATTCAATTATACTAGCAATTACTACAATTCTTTGAAAAAAATATAATACAATGCACACATTCCAATATTTTACCTCAGTGAGAAATCATGACAGAACTTATGAGTAGCGGCTTAGAATTGATGCTTGCCGGCATGGGCATCGTATTTTTATTTTTGACCATGTTAGTCGTTGTTATTAACGCCATGTCAACACTTATCGCACGTTATCTGCCAGAAGAAGCTGTGTCTCACAATACGGCTTCTGTTACCGTCAACGCAGAAACGAGTAAAAATTATATTGCGGCAATTACTGCGGCAATACATCAATATCGTCGTACGCATTGATGATGCCAAATTAAAATTAGTACAAAATAAAAAACTTACCTATTTCTTAAGGAATACCTTTTTCACCTTGCCACTAAAAAAAGCGACGCAGTTTAATTTCTAAGACATAACTGCTAGCACTTGAGGAGATATATAAAAATGGCTATGAATACCAAAAAATTAGGCATCACTGAGGTTGTTTTGCGCGACGCACATCAATCCATTTTAGCCACGCGTATGCGCACTGAAGATATGTTACCAATTTGCGCACAGCTCGATGACATTGGTTACTGGTCAATTGAATCTTGGGGTGGCGCTACATTTGATGCGTGTATTCGTTATTTAGGCGAAGATCCATGGGATAGACTACGCGCCCTAAAAGCGGCTATGCCAAAAACACCGCAGCAAATGCTGCTACGTGGTCAAAATTTATTGGGTTATCGCCATTATGCGGATGATGTTGTCGATAAATTTATCGAACGCTGTGCCATTAACGGTATTGATGTGTTTCGCGTTTTTGATGCAATGAATGATATGCGCAACATTGAACGTGCAGTCACTGCGGTTAAAAATACCCAAAAACACGCACAAGGGACGATTTCTTACACAACAAGTCCCGTGCACAACATCAAGGCATGGGTAGATTTGGGTAAGAAAATTGAAGACATGGGGGCGGATTCAATTTGCATTAAAGACATGGCGGGGCTACTTAAGCCGTACGAAGCATTTGAATTGGTGTCTAAATTGAAAAAAAGCACCTCTATTCCCATCCATCTCCATTGCCATGCAACCACTGGTCTAAGCGTTGCAACATTAGTCAAAGCTATTGAAGCTGGCGTGGATAATGTCGATACCGCTATTTCTTCACTCAGCATGACCTACGGTCACAGTCCCACAGAATCTATTGTCGCCAGTTTAGCAGGTGAAAAACGTGATACCGGTTTAGATTTAGTGAAACTGGAAGATATTGCGCATTATTTCCGTGATATACGCAAAAAATATGCACAATTTGAAGGTGGTTTGAAAGGCGTAGATGGTCGTATCTTGATATCACAAGTTCCCGGTGGCATGCTGACCAATATGGAAAGCCAGCTCAAAGAACAAGGCGCATCAGATAAATTTGATGAGGTATTAAAAGAAATTCCGCGTGTGCGTGAAGATTTAGGCTTTATTCCGCTTGTCACGCCAACATCTCAAATTGTGGGTACACAAGCTGTCATGAATGTGATGAACGGTGAGCGTTATAAATCCATTGCAAAAGAAACCGCTGCTATTCTCAAAGGCGAATACGGCACTACACCTGCCCCTGTCAATGCAGCCCTTCAAGCAAAAGTGTTAAACGGTACACAAGCCATTACTTGTCGCCCCGCTGATTTAATTGACGCTGAAATGGACAAACTCATTGCGGATGTGCAAGATAAAGCGAAAGCCGAAAACGTCAAATTAACCGGTAATATTGAAGAAGATGCGCTAATTAACGGATTATTTGCACAAGTGGGTTGGAAGTTTTTAGCTAATCGCACCAATCCAAACGCGTTTGAACCTAAACCCGACGCAGAAAAATTTGCCGCTCAAAATGCACCTAAAAAATCAGACAACATCGAAACTTACACGGTCAATGTGGATGGCAAAAACTTCAACGTGGCGGTGGGACCAGGTGGCAGTGCGATGTCAATTCAACCCTCTGCCCATGTTTCTCATACAGCGCCATTAGCGGCTGTAGCGGGTAGCGGCGCTACCATCGATTCGCCGATGGCAGGCACTATTTTAAAAGTGTTAGTGAATGCGGGAAGTGAAGTACAAGAAGGTGACATTGTTATCTTAATGGAAGCAATGAAAATGGAAACTGAAATCCGCTCAAAATTTGCAGGTGTTGTCAGTACGGTTCATGTAAAAGAAGGGAATGCTGTCCATAGTGGCAGCGTATTAATTACGTTATAAAGGTTACTTATGGAAAATTTAATTTCATTATGGCAAAGCACCGGTATTTATAACTTCACCGCAGGGCAAGCCTTTATGATGCTCGTGGGTTTTTTGTTGTTATTTTTAGCCATAAAAAAAGGCTTTGAACCCTTACTGTTATTGCCCATTGGTTTTGGCGCAATTCTCAGTAATATTCCGGTTGCAGGTATTTCACAGGAAGGGGGATTGCTTTATTTTCTATATTACGGCATCAAACTAGGCATTTTTCCACTACTCATTTTTATGGGGGTGGGCGCTATGACGGATTTTGGTCCGATGCTTGCCAACCCTAAAACATTGCTTTTAGGTGCCGCGGCACAGTTTGGTATTTTTGCCTCATTGCTTGGTGCATTAGCGTTAAATGCGATTCCCGGTTTAGAATTTACCTTAAAAGATGCGGCAGCCATTGGCATTATCGGCGGCGCTGATGGTCCAACCGCTATCTACGTTGCATCCAAACTTGCACCGGATTTACTGGGCGCTATTGCCGTTGCCGCTTATTCATATATGGCACTTGTACCCTTAATTCAGCCGCCTATTATGCGAGCACTCACTACTGAAGCTGAACGCCAAATTGAAATGCAACAGTTGCGTCATGTCAGCAAAACCGAAAAAATTATTTTTCCCTTAGTTTTATTACTGCTCTCTATTTTACTTTTACCTTCAGCAACACCATTAGTGGGTATGTTTGCGCTAGGTAATTTAATGAACGCTTGCGGTGTAGTGGATCGTTTGAGCCAAACAGCACAAAATGAATTGATTAATATAGTGACTATCTTTTTAGGGTTAGCGGTAGGCTCAAAATTGAGCGCAGAAGCTTTTTTACAATTAAAAACCCTAGGTATTTTAGCGCTTGGCGCGATTGCTTTCGCCATTGGCACCGCGTCTGGTGTGATTATGGCAAAAGTGATGAATCGCTTTAGCGACACCCCTATCAATCCATTAATTGGCGCAGCGGGGGTGTCAGCCGTGCCTATGGCTGCGCGAGTAGCGAATAAACTGGGATTGGAAAGCAATCCGCACAATTTCCTGTTAATGCACGCAATGGGACCTAATGTAGCCGGTGTTATTGGCTCGGCTGTGGCGGCGGGGGGTTTGTTAAGTTTAATTAAATAATTCTCTTTCGCCCACAAAAAAGGCGCAACATATTGCGCCTTTTTTTATGCGTACTATTTTTTATTTAAGGTAATTTGGAGAGTTCGGATACTTTATCGTAGTCCACACCCACACTCACAATAAAACTAGTCGCCTCTTCAATATTCATCGCTGATTCAAGTACTTTATCTTTACCGACAATAACAGTGAATCCAGACGTTGGATTGGGCGAGGTGGGAATAAATAAAACGTATTTATCTGCGGAGCGGTTAGTAACATAAGCGGGTACCCAGATCCCCTCTTTTGGATATTCTACATACACCACTTCTTTAGCAACGGTTTGATTTTGTGAAGAGAACATACTAATTACTTTTTTAAGTACGCGATAAATCGTACTTAAAAACGGAATTCTATCCATAATAAAATCAATTGCCGCAATTACCCAAAAACGACCTTCTTCAACCAGTTTATAACCAATAGACACAAGCACAACACAACTCAGCGCTAAGAAAAGCACGGTGTACAGAGTACTATCTGCGTAACCGTAAACAAAGCGCACCATATCGGCAAGCAAATCTTTCACGAAAAATAGAATTTTAATGATAACGGCAATCGGAATCACCGCAAAAATACCAATTAAGAAATAGTTAAATAATTTTTTTATTTTATCTTTCATCACATCCTCCTCAAAAAAATCGTATTGAATCACGCGCTTCGTGTGAAATTTATTTTTTTGTGGCTAACCGTTTCAATGGGAATACACACTGAAAACAACTGCCTTTTCCTAATTCACTACGAATGGTAAGTTGAGCATCATGCCGCATTAACACATGTTTCACAATCGCTAATCCTAAACCCGTCCCATTTATTTTATGCGACCGCTTTGTTTCCACGCGATAAAAGCGCTCTGTTACTCGAGAAATATCACTGCTTGCAATCCCCTCACCTTGATCCACCACCTCAAGCAACAAGGCATTATCGGTTTGATACCAACGTATTTTTACTTGCGTATCCTCTAGCGAATATTTCAGCGCATTGCTCAACAAATTGGTAAAGGCACTGTGCAATTCATGTTCCTCGCAAAGCAACATGGCATCAGAATCCAGAATTAATTCAATGCGCCCAGCGTTAAATGATGCTTCATTTTCATTACATATTTGCAAAAGCAAGGCAGGAATATCGACAATTTCATGTTTTTTACTTTTGGTTTCAAGACGCGCTAATAACAGCAAATCGTCGACTAAATGTTGCATTCTATCGGTTTGCCCAAGCATATTTTTCAACGAACTTGTCAGCAAGGGTGACATATCTTCATTCATATCTTGTAGCGTTTCAAGATAACCACGCATCACCGTTAGGGGCGTGCGCAGCTCATGCGATACATTGGCGACAAAATCTTTACGCATTCGCTCCATTTGCTTTAACTGCGTCACATCTTGCGCTAAAAGTAAACGCAATCCTGCCCCATAATTAATAATGCGCACCGCAAGTGTCACTTTATCATTGAGGGGAGATGACAAAATGACGGGATCGTCATATTGCTTGGATTTTAAATAATGAATAAATTCGGGGAAACGAATCAAATTTTGAATACGTTGCCCTTTATCGGCTTGACGCAAACCTAAAATGTCACGAGCGGCTTTATTTGCCCACTCGATTTCATCCGTACTATTGAGAACAACGGCGGCATCAGGCAACGCTTCTGTAGATTGGCGAAACTGATCCACCATTTTGCCCAGTTTCTTTTTTCGACGTTTATTGTTCTTTTTTATACGGTAAACGTGATAGTAAATTTCCTCCCACACACCATTGCTTTTAGGATAATCACCTTGAGCGCCTGTGCGTAGCCATTTTTCTAACCGATTGATTTGGCGCAGATGTCGATATAACGTGAAAAGCAGCAATGCAAAAAGCAACGGTAAAAATAATTTTGTAAACAACCCAATAAGACATACAACAAAAAACTGAAGTATAAAAGTGAGTATTTCACGTTGCCAAATTGCCATTCATTTTCTCATCACTGATTCATGGAAAAACGGTAGCCAAAGCCGCGTACCGTTTGTACTAAGTCTTCTCGTCCATACGTTTCTAATATTTTACGCAATCGACGGATATGGACATCCACCGTACGCTCTTCAATGTAAACACTGCGCCCCCACACTTGATCGAGTAACTGGGTTCGATTAAATACTTTATCAGGGTGCGTCATAAAAAATTGCATCAACCGAAACTCGGTTGGACTCACGTCCACCAGTACCTCACCAATCATCAAACGATGCTGCTCTGTATCTAAAATTAAATCGCCCACAATAATTTGTGGCGACCATTGATGTTTACTACTACGACGCAGTACCGCTCGCAATCTTGCCACCAATTCACGAGGCGAAAATGGCTTGGTCATATAATCATCCACACCACACCCAAAACCGCGAATTTTATCTTCTTCCTCGCCACGCGCGGTCAATAAAATAATTGGCAGTTCTTGATAAGTGGCTTCTTTGCGCAAACGCCTCGCCCACTCTACGCCACTTACATTGGGAAGCATCCAATCAAGTAAAATTAAATCAGGGAGCGTATTATCTAAAAAATGCTGTGCATCGGTAGTATTGGCGGTCGCATGGACGGTAAAACCAGCCTGTTCAAGCACAACAATTAACATTTCACGAATAGCGTCTTCGTCTTCTACCACTAAAATAATAAAATTAGGCATCGCGTTAACATCACCCCAAATTTAGGATAAAGGAATTAAAAAGTAAAAAGCATCATTCCGTAAAAACAGCCCAATATCATTGCCTTAAATAATAGCAAAAATAAGAAATGCGTTTCTATGAAAATTAGATGACATTGTAACAATCGTTTTATGACGCTTTGATGACAGAAAAATTTAACCTCAAATGCGTCCTTATTTGAAAAATTATGCGTAAAAAGCTGATTTTTACGCCAAAAATTGCCATACTCAACACTTTTTTCATTATTAATTTCCTTTTACAGAGTTTTTGAAATGTCACAACATCTCAGCGAATTACAACGTCGTCGCACGTTTGCCATTATTTCCCACCCAGATGCCGGAAAAACAACCGTTACCGAAAAGCTGTTACTTTTCGGCGGCGCGATTCAGTTAGCCGGTTCAGTTAAAGGGCGCAAAGCCGCACGCCATGCCACTTCTGATTGGATGGAAATGGAAAAAGAGCGTGGAATTTCAGTCACCACCTCTGTAATGCAATTTGAACATAAAGAGTGTGTGATTAATTTACTCGACACGCCAGGACACGAAGACTTCTCCGAAGATACTTACCGCACATTAACCGCTGTCGATTCTGCGTTAATGATTATTGACGTCGCTAAGGGCGTTGAAGAGCGAACCATTAATTTAATGGAAGTTTGCCGTCTACGCACAACGCCGATTTTAACATTTATCAATAAACTCGACCGTGAAGGGCGTGAACCTATTGAATTGCTTGATGAAGTTGAAAATGTATTAAAAATCGCCTGTGCCCCGATGACGTGGCCAATAGGGATGGGGAAACGTTTTAAGGGGGTTTATCATCTCTACAAAGACGAAGTACATTTATTTAGCGCTCAACATGGCGGAAAAATCGCTGAAGCGGAAGTCATTAAAGGACTTGAAAACCCCAAATTAGATGAACTTCTCGGCGATCAAGCACAAGAATTACGCGATGAGATTGAATTAGTCAAAGGCGCTAGCCATGAATTTGATTTAGATGCTTATTTAGCAGGTAAATTAACGCCCGTTTTCTTTGGCTCTGCGGTGAATAACTTTGGTATTTTAGAGCTGCTTGATGCTTTTGCTGAATACGCGCCTTCACCGCTACCGCGCGAAGCCGTGCAACGTGAAGTGTTGCCAAGTGAAGAAAAATTCACGGGATTTGTCTTTAAAGTGCAAGCCAATATGGATCCCTCACACCGTGATCGGGTTGCGTTTTTGCGCGTGTGTTCTGGCAAATTTGATAAAGGCATGAAAATTCATCATGTTCGCTTAGGTAAAACGATTCAAATTGCCAATGCAATTACGTTTCAAGCGGCAACCCGAAATGCCGTTGAAGAAGCCTACGCGGGCGATATTATTGGGATGCACAATCACGGCACCATTCAAGTTGGTGATACCTTTACGCAAGGTGAAACGCTCAAATATGGTGGTATTCCTTATTTTGCACCTGAATTATTTCGTCGCGTTGTATTAAAAGACCCGCTACGCGCTAAAGCATTGCAAAAAGGCTTAATTCAACTCACTGAAGAAGGTGCTACGCAGTTGTTTCGCCCGTTAAAAAATAATGATTTAATTTTGGGCGCTGTGGGGGTATTGCAATTTGACGTGACCGCATTTCGATTAAAAAGTGAATATAACGTCGAATGTGTTTACGATGCCGTTGCCATTTCAACCGTACGCTGGGTAAGCTCTGAAAATCCGGCAAAGCTCGAAGAGTTCAAGCGCAAAGCCTTTGATAATTTAGCTGAAGATGGAGGCGGTTATTTAGTATACGTTGCAAACAGTCGCGTTAATTTGCAACTTGCACAAGAGCGTTATCCTGATATTACCTTTAGCGCTACGCGTGAGTTGTAAACAAAAACAAGGTCGGATTAAACAAAACTAATCCGACCACCCTCCAATGTTCAAATTATCAGCCGAAACGAGAGAGATACTGGGGTTGCGCGTTAAATTGAACAACTCAAGCGTTACCACGGTAACGCTTGCCCATATTCACTCACAAAAATCAGCCGCACAGTTTGCTTGTAGTCAAGTTTTGTG
>OMIH01000045.1 GCA_900299045.1 Methylococcaceae bacterium | reverse complement strand
GCTACTGTGCAACAAATCCAAATTATCACTTTTCTTATCTTGCTGGGGAATGTCTAATGCAAACGAACCAAATTCATCGGATTCGAGTTCTAACATAATATTAGATTCTAACGCTTGTTGAATTTCCTGTTGCAAATCCAGCGTCGACATTTGCAATAATTTAATGGCTTGTTGCAATTGTGGCGTCATCGATAATTGATGACCTAGCCGTAAATGGAGAGTTTGTTTCATAAGCAATGAACCTGTTGTGAAATGCGTTTCAGTGATTTATAGGCTAAAGTTATTGCCCAAATAAACATCTCGAACTTCTTTATTTGCAACAATAGCTTGCGCATCCCCTTGGGCAATAACGCGTCCATCACTTAAAATGTAAGCACGATGACAAATGTCGAGCGTTTCTCGAACATTGTGTTCGGTAATCAGCACACCAATACCGCGTTGACTTAAATGTTGAATAATGTGTTTAATTTCATCTACTGAAATGGGATCAACGCCCGCGAAGGGTTCATCAAGTAAAATAAATTTTGGATTTGAAGCAAGAGCGCGGGCAATTTCAACGCGTCGACGCTCACCACCTGACAGACTAAGGGCTAATTGATTTTGCAAATGCGTCACATGAAATTCATCCAATAAATTCATCATAATAGAGTCTATTTGATCACTATTCAAATCAGGACGTAATTGCAATACAGCGCGTAAATTATCCGCTACTGTTAGTTTACGAAAAACAGAAGGCTCCTGAGGCAAATATCCAATGCCGTGCAATGCACGAGTGTGCATGGGCATATAGGTAATAGATTGACCATCTAAAGTAATTTCACCTTCATCTGCTCTAACAAGACCTACCAGCATATAGAAGCTCGTTGTTTTTCCTGCACCATTAGGTCCAAGTAAACCCACGACTTCACCTGTTTTAACTTGTAGCGATACACCGTTTACCACATCGCGTTTATTGTACGATTTATGTAATTGTTTTGCAGCGAGAATCATAAATTAGGGCTTGGGTTGAATAACAACATGCACACGTTGTCTACTATTAGCATTAGTATCATCATTATTTTTATCACCCGCTTTGACAAGCGAGGTTTTAATATCGTATTCGATAAAATCACTCGAATAAGTACCGCTACCTTGCCAAACAGTCGCATTATTGATTAACACAAGAAGATTGCGTTTAGGATAAAACTCACCTGTTTCTGCTTGCCCAGTAATATCTTTTGCGCCTGGACTAGGTGTTTGTTTAAATTTCGCCATTTTTCCTGTAAACACTAATTTTTCAGGCTCTCCGTCTTTTAAATACACAACTAATTTATCCGAATTTACCCTAATACTACCTTGCGCTGCCACAACATTCCCCGTGTAAATACTTAACTGTGACTTTTCATCATAAGAAGCACCATTTGAATCAATCATAATCGCTTGTTTTGCATCACTTTCTAGTGCGAAGAGTGGCGCACTATTGAGCAATAAACTCACTACACCTAATAGAGCAAGCGGATGTTGTTTTCGGCTACTTTGTTTCATATTTACCATGTACTTTTGCTAATAATTCTAAATGGATAGGCGCATTAAATGTGGCTTTCATGCCAAAACCTGTTGTCATATTTTTACCGCTTCGCAATTGCGTCCATTCCGTTGTTTGAGCAAAATGCGTTTGGGGAATAACCGTTAAATTAGCGGTTTCTATAGCCAGTTCACGCTCTTTTTCATGGGCGACACGCTCAATAAAGACCGTGCCCTGTAACAAAATGGGATTGGCATTTGTCTGTATTTCACCTGTTTGTGCATGAATAGTCCAAGGCGCTGGTGCATCATTGTCAAACGTCATCACTGGATTGTCCAATATAATCGTTTTATTGTCACTGTAATGCGTCATTTTATTGGCGGTCAATTCTGTGTCTAATCGACCTGTTTCATCCATTTGCCACTTTTGATAGCCAACACTAAAATAATCCGCGCTGTGTGCTACCGCAACACGAGATGCAGTATTAGCATTTGGCTTGAGCAGTTCTGCCCATAAAAAACTGACTACAGCAAGCGCGATAATATAACCATAAAAAGCCTTATGACTTATAATCATGCCAAATAGTGATTCAATAAGGACTCAAAGTTATCTTGTGCTTGTAAAATTAAATCACACACCTCGCGCACTGCACCAGCGCCACCGTTCAACGTAGTCGTCCAATCAGCACACGCTTTGACTGCATCATTCGCATCTGCAACAGCAATTGCTAAACCCACATTCATCATAATCGGTAAATCAATTACATCATCACCCACATAAGCCACTTCTTCACGAGTTAACGCTACTTTTTCAAGTAATGTATCAAATGCGACACGTTTATCTTCTTGAGCTTGATAAACATGAGCAACACCCAAACTTTGCATTCGCATAGTCACAATAGGCGATTCTCGTCCTGATATGACGGCAATATCCACGCCTGTTTTTTGTAACATTTTCATGCCATGACCATCACGTGCATGAAACGATTTGTATTCATTTCCTTGATAATCAAAAAATAACTTACCATCTGTTAACACGCCATCTACATCTAAAATCAATAGACGAATGCGACGTGCTTGTTCCATTATGCGTACCGGTATCATTTATACTATCCCCGCACGAATTAAATCGTGCATATTCAAAGCCCCACACACTTGTTGCTGTTGGTTGACAACACACAAAGCACTAATTTTCTTTTCTTGCATGACGCGCATTGCCTGTTCAGCTAACGCAGTTTCTTCAATAACGGTGCAAGTACGCGTCATGACATCACTGATTGAGCAGTTTGGTAAGGTTAAATTTTTTCCTAACAAACGCCGCAAATCACCATCGGTAAACACACCTTGTAGTTGACCACTCTCATTGACAATGGCTGTCATACCTAATTTTTTTGCCGTCATTTCAAGTACAGCACCGCTCACGAGCGTATCTTGCGTCACACTGGGAATATCGTGTCCTACGTGCATAATATCACTAACACGCAAAAGTAAGCGCTTTCCCAATCGTCCACCAGGATGAGAAAAAGCAAAATCGGCACGCGTAAAGCCACGCGCTTGCAGCAAAGAAACAGCCAAAGCATCGCCCATAACAAGCGCTGCGGTTGTACTTGAGGTAGGAGCCAAGCCTAGCGGACACGCTTCTTGGGCAACCGATACATTCAAATGCACTGTCGCAAAATTGGCTAAGGTTGACGCTGCGTTGCCTGTTAGCGCAATGAGTGGAATACCTAAACGTTTAATTAAAGGTAAAATAGCGATAATTTCTTGCGTTTCACCTGAATTCGATAAGGCTAATACTACATCATGTATGGTAATCATGCCTAAATCACCATGACTTGCTTCACCAGAATGCAGAAAAAAAGCAGGTGTTCCCGTACTCGCAAGTGTCGCGGCAATCTTACCGGCAATGTGACCTGATTTGCCTACACCGGTGACAACAATTCGACCTTTGCATGCAAATAGTAACTTACATGCCGCCACAAAATTGGCGTCAATTTGTGATGCTAAATCGGCAATCGCTTGTGCTTCAACTTGGATAACCGCAAGTCCGAGTTCGCGCAAGGCATCGTCATGGAGTTTCATGGTAGATTGGACTGTTCCACATAAATTTTAAGATAACATTATTATGCCATAGATTACTGGAATTAATATTGCTTGAAAATAAATCGATATGAAAGAATGTCATTCAATATGGTTCAAATTCTAGTGATAATGTAATTTTTGGCATAAATCCTGCATATAAAATGCAGCAGCAATAATTTCGTCAGCTGCATTTTTTGCCGCCCTCAAAGAGAGCGGTGAAAACAGGTTAACGAAATAGGTTATTGATACAAATATAGTTTGCCAGTATATTTCTGGCGTTTAATAGTGAATAAAACGTATAGGTTGTCAAAATGGCAGAAGAAATCGAAAACGAAGTTGAATACGAAGTTAAAAAATCAAAAAAGCCCCTCATCATTCTCGTAGTTGCTATTATTTTATCGTTGGCGGCGGGTGGTGGCGGTACATTTTTTGCCGTGAAACAAGGTTTAATTGGCGTTGCTGCACATGAAGAAGAAATTGCCGTGTGTGAAGAACCACCACCGCCACCCGATCACACTCTCTATTTTGCATTGACCAAGCCATTAGTTGTGAACTTTGCGCCAAATTCTTCAGTGCGTGTGGTTAAAGTGGAGTTATCTATGTCGACCGAAGACCCTGCCACTATTGAAGTGTTGAAGAAAAATGAGCCTATGCTTATGAACAATTTGCTGATGCTAATTAGTGCGCAAAATACAGACAACCTAAAAACACATGACGGAAAGGTTGCACTTCGTGACGCTATTTTTGATGACGCAACGGCTATGTTAGAAAAAATGTCGCCTGAAGCGGAAATTAAAGACGTCTTCTTTACTTCATTTATCATGCAATAAGATTATGAGTGACTTACTTTCACAAGCAGAAATTGATGCCTTATTAAATGGCATGGGCGGCGGTGACCTTGATGTAGGTGACGCAGAAGACGAAGACACAAGTGTCTATTCTGAAAACGCTGTTGAAGAAATGGAAGAGCGCGGCATCGTTAAACCTTATGATTTAGCGAATCAAGAGCGTATTGTCCGTGGTCGAATGCCAACGCTTGAGATGATTAACGAGCGTTTTGCAAGATTGCTTCGTGTATCCATTTTTAACTTTTTACGTCGTGCTTCGGAAATTTTTATCTCAAGCATTCAAATCAAAAAGTTTTCGGATTTTGCACAAGGTTTACTTGTACCCACCAGTTTAACGGTTATTCGAGTTAATCCACTGCGCGGTAAAGCATTAATTGTGGTTGAGCCAAGTTTAATTTTTACTGCAGTAGATAGTTATTTTGGTGGCGGTGGCTTTTTTGAAAATGCGCCATCTGAAGGTAAAGAATTTACGCAGACTGAAATGCGCGTCGTACTTTTAATCATTGAATTGATTTTCAAAGATTTAAAAGAAGCATGGAAACCCGTAATGAATTTAGATTTTGACTATTTGAGTTCAGAAATTAATCCACGCTTTGCTAATATCGTAGAACCGCCTGAATTGGTTGTTGTATCAACGTTGCATGTCGATTTAGAAGGCGGTGGTGGTGATATTCATATTGCGATGCCTTATGCGATGCTTGAGCCAATTCGTGATTTACTTGACGTTATCAATAGTAATAAAGAAGACGTTGACGAAAATTGGTATGACTCACTTTATCGTGAAGTGATGCGCGTGGATATTCCTGTTAGCAGTTTATTAATTGAAAAAAATATGTCCATTCGTAGCGTACTTCAACTCAAAAAAGGCGATGTCATTCCCATTGATTTACCTGATACCGTGACATTAGATGCGGCTAATGTGCCGATATTTGCAGGGAAAGTCGGCGTTTCTGAGGGTAACTACGCCATTCAAATTACCGACCGTATCATCAACTGATGATAACGGCACTTGACACTAAACATTAAAAAATAAGCGAGAAAAATTATGAGCGAGCAAGACGATATCGAAACCGTTTCTTTTAAAGAATTCGACGACCAAGAAAATGCACAATCTATTGAACCTAATGAAGAAGTGAATTTAGATGTAATTTTAGATGTGCCTGTAGTGATTTCCATGGAAATTGGACGCACGCAGATTAGTATTCGTAATTTACTACAACTCAACCAAGGTTCTGTGGTTGAATTAGAACGTTTTGTTGGCGAAGGTCTTGATGTACTCGTTAACGGCATGTTGATTGCACATGGCGAGGTTGTGGTGATTAATGATAAATTTGGTATACGCTTAACGGACGTAATTAGTCCTTCTGAGCGCGTCAAACGCTTGGCATAATGCGACAAACAGAATTGATTTCAAGTGGTGACTTTTTAGGCTGGTCACTGGGTTTGCTCGTTGTTTTACTCATTTTTATGGTATGTGTTTGGGCAATGAAATTGCTACAAAGACACTCTGTACATGACAACGATCGCTTGCGTATTGTCAGTGGTTTATCGTTAGGTATGCGTGAGCGATTAGTATTGGTTCAAGCGGGTAAAAAGCAGCTTATTTTAGGCGTTACGCCAAGTCGAATTGATATGCTGTGTCTTTTAGAAGGTGAGGATTGTTTGCAAAAACTCACAAATGAATCTTTACCAGAAAACAGTTTCGCTTATAAGTTAAAACAAGTCATGAAAGGAAAAGATCATGCGTAAACGCACCGTTATTTTCATCTTATTTGTACTCGCAGCGCTCGGTCTGAGTTCTATTGCTTTTGCTATGCCTGCTGGTATTGAAGCGTTAACGGTAACAAGCAACCCTAAAGGGGGGCAGACGTACAGTGTAACGTTGCAAATTTTAGCGTTAATGACCATCATGACGCTATTACCTGCCATGTTACTGACCATGACGTCATTTACACGCATCATGATTGTGTTTAGTTTACTGCGTCAAGCTTTAGGCACAGGGCAGGTGCCAAGTAACCAAGTTTTACTGGGTCTTTCATTGTTTTTGACGCTGTTCATCATGATGCCTGTGTTTGACAAAGTCAATAATGAGGCGGTTAAGCCATACATGGAAGAAAAAATCGATGCGATGGCAGCGGTTGAAAAAGCCTCGATTCCTTTTCGCCAATTTATGACAAAGCAAACGCGTGAAAGTGATTTGGAGTTATTTGTGCGTATTTCAGGCAAAGCCGAATTAAATAACGCGGAAGAAATTCCATTTTCGCTACTGCTACCCGCTTATGTTACCAGTGAAATTAAAACGGCTTTTCAAATTGGTTTCATGATTTTTTTGCCGTTTCTAATTATTGATCTTGTCGTGGCGAGTGTATTGATGTCGATGGGTATGATGATGCTCTCCCCGATGATTATCTCTTTACCGTTTAAAATTATGTTGTTTGTTCTCGCTGATGGCTGGTCGCTCATTATGGAAATGCTCGCTGCGAGTTTTTTTGTTGGCACTTAACGGAGCGTCAAGGCTATGACACCCGAAATTATTTACACCGTTGGTCAACAGGCAATGATTGTGGCTGTTAAACTCACAGTGCCGTTATTGCTGCCCGCGTTGGTAGTTGGCTTAATCGTTGCTATGTTTCAAGCAGCCACTCAAATTAATGAATCTACATTAACATTTGTGCCTAAGATAGTGGTGATAGGCTTAGTCCTGCTTTTGATGGGACCTATAATGCTACAACAATTTCTCGATTATTTTCAGGATTTAATTAAGGAAATTCCCATTTTGATTGGCTAACTATAATGAATTTTACTGAAGCACAAGTGCTTAATACGATAGCAATGATGATGTGGCCGTTCATGCGAATTAGTGCCATGTTTGTGTCTATGCCTGTTTTAAGTGTTCGTGCTATGCCTGCACGTATTCGAGTCATTATTTCAGGCGCGATTACATTGCTTGTCATGCCACTGCTTCCACCTATCCCACATGTTGAGATGCTCAGTTATGGGGGTCTAATGATTGGCGTGCATCAAGTGGCAATTGGCTTGACGACAGGATTTATTTTACAGCTCGTTTTTGCTGCCGTGGTGTTTGCAGGACAGGGGATTGCTTACGGTATGGGATTGGGTTTTGCGTCAATGATTGATCCGCAAAATGGTCAACAAGTGCCTGTCATTGCGCAAATATACATGATAACCACTACCTTGTTATTTTTAGCATTGGATGGGCATTTAATACTTATCAAACTGCTAACAGATAGTTTTATCACGCTCCCCATTGGCGATACTTTTTCCACAAACGATATTTGGGCAATTGTGTCGTGGAGTGCGCGGATGTTTTCTGATGGCTTATTGCTCTCGATGCCAATTATCATTAGTCTATTACTTGTTAACGTTATTTTTGGTGTTGCCTCAAAATCAGCACCACAATTACAAATTTTTTCCGTGGGTTTTCCTATTACGTTAATGTTAGGCATCCTGCTGATTTGGTTTACATTACCGGATATATTAGGCTTGATGCCTGATTTATTGAATGATGGTTTTGATTTAATTAAACAATTATTGCGCATAAATTAACCTATGGCTGAAGATTCAGGACAAGAAAAAACCGAAGAACCTACCCAGAAACGGTTAACTGATGCCGAAAATAAAGGTCAAATTGCGCGTTCGCGTGAGTTGAATACATTTATTATGTTAATTGTTAGCGCGTGGCTGCTGATGACACAAGGACAGCGGGTGGGTGAAGGTATTCTTGGCATGATGCAAAGTTATTTTCATTTATCACGCGACATGATTTTTGAGCCTAAGTTAACGATTGTGTTTTTTAAACAAGCCATGACGGACGGTTTATTACTTATTGCACCAATGCTTGCCATGTTAATGGTGGCGGCTATTGTGGCTCCCATCGCCTTAGGAGGTTGGATTTTTAGTATGGAATCAATAACACCTAAATTCGACAAGCTCGATCCCATTAAGGGCTTGCCCAAATTATTTTCACTCAACGGTCTCGTTGAGTTACTTAAAGCGATGCTCAAAATGACGCTAGTGGGTCTTGTTGGCTGGTTGTTGTTTAATTCGCTTTTTGCAGAAATTTTGGGATTAAGCGCTGAACCGATGCAGCAAGCTATTGTTCATGCACTCAAACTGATTAGTTATAGTTTTTTAATTTTAAGTTGTGCGTTGATTTTAGTGGCAGCTATAGATGTTCCTTATCAATTGTGGAATCACAGCAAAAACTTAAAAATGACGCTACAAGAAATCAAAGATGAGATGAAAGAATCCGAAGGAAGTCCGGAGGTCAAAGGACGAATTCGTCGAGCACAAATGGAAATGGCTCAGAATCGAATGATGGGGGAAGTACCCAAAGCGGACGTGATTATTACCAACCCAAATCATTATGCTGTGGCGTTAAAATATGACGAAAATTCAGGTAGCGCCCCTGTTCTAATCGCTAAAGGGGTGGATTTAATTGCAGCGCAAATTCGTAATCTCGCCATTGAAGCGAATGTTCCCTTAGTTGCCGCACCACCTTTAGCTCGCGCACTTTATTATTCAACCGAATTAGACACCGAAATTCCACAAGGCTTATATTCGTCCGTTGCTCAAGTGTTGGCATACATTTTTCAACTCAAAGAAGCGACAAAAACACGAGGCGCAAAACCAACGCCTCCCAAAGACATTCAAGTTCCCCCCGAATTTAAACAGGAATAAGCTGTTATGGATTTAACTAGACTTAGAAGTATATTGACTATGTTAGGCAGAGCCGAGTTAGGTGCGCCTGTTGTCATTATTATGATTTTGGCAATGGTTATGTTGCCTTTGCCAACCTTTTTGCTCGATATTTTCTTTACTTTCAATATCTCCTTTTCGCTCATTATTCTATTGGTTGTGGTGTATACCTTAAAACCCTTAGATTTTGCGTCATTTCCGACTGTCATTTTGTTGGCGACACTACTGCGTTTAGCGTTGAACGTTGCGTCAACACGTATTGTACTTTTGGAAGGACACAATGGAGGCGATGCCGCAGGGAAAGTCATCGAAGCGTTTGGGGCATTTGTTATCGGGGGAAATTTTGCCGTTGGTTTAGTGGTCTTTACCATTTTGGTGATTGTGAACTTCGTTGTTGTCACAAAAGGGGCGGGGCGCGTTGCTGAAGTTGGCGCACGTTTTACCTTAGATGCGATGCCCGGTAAACAAATGGCAATTGATGCTGATTTAAACTCAGGTCTAATCACGCAAGATCAAGCGCGTGAGCGTCGCGCAGAAGTAGCAATGGAAGCCGACTTTTACGGTTCTATGGACGGTGCGAGTAAGTTCGTGCGTGGCGATGCGATTGCAGGGATTATTATTCTTTTTGTGAATATTATCGGTGGACTGTCAATTGGTATATTGCAACATGGTTTAACGTTTGCTGATGCAGGTGAAAAATACGTCTTATTAACCATTGGTGACGGTCTTGTAGCGCAAATCCCTTCCTTATTGCTATCCACGGCATCGGCGTTAGTGGTTACTAAAGTGGGCGCATCGAGTCAAAACATTGGGCAACAAGTGAGTGCGCAATTAT
>OMIH01000044.1 GCA_900299045.1 Methylococcaceae bacterium | reverse complement strand
GGGTTAAGTCCTGCATTGGGAAAAATTTTGCGTGAACAACGCCACACGCTACTCACGCAAAACGACGTTGCACAAGCCTCGCAGCAACTGCAAAATGAAACCGCGCAAACCAGTTTAGCGCAATTTAAAGTGGAAGATCAGCAAAAACAGTTACTCGCATTAGACGATACGCTCAAGCAAATGATGCGTGAGCAAGTAGATAGCACACTGCCCGTTGACGAGCGGATGATGATTCAAGCGCAGTTGCGTGTGCTACTCAATAACCAAAAAGAATTACTCAATAAACTCGCGCTGGCGGATGCAACGTATTTGCATGTGTTGGGGGATTTAGATTTTGCCCGTCAACAAATGCTCACCCAAGCGACAAAATTTGCGGCGTATTTGGATGAGCGATTGCTGTGGGTGCCCAGCTCTGAGCCTCTTAATACGGACACGCTCGCGGAGCTTTATCATTCATTGCAATGGCTACTCTCACCTAGCAATACTGTACTGCTTATCAGTGAAACGGCGTCATTGATATGGCGAGAAGGTGCAAGGGTGAGTGGCGGTGCAATGCTGTTGTTGCTTTTATTTTGGCTCAAGCAATGGACGCTACAACATCAACCAACGCTCAATCAAGTTCGCCAAAGACAAATTGATCATTTTTATTTCACCTTAAATGCGATGACGTCGCGTGTTTTATGTACATTGCCAGTGCCGATGAGTGCTTTTTTAGTGGGTAGTTTGCTCTCGCATGGGATGCAAGAGTTCACGCAAGCCATCGGCATGGGGTTGCAGAAATCAGCGATGGCAGGATTTATTTTACAATTTTGTTATCGTCTATTTGGCGTAGAAGGGCTGGCTCGTAAACATTTTCAATGGCAAAAAAACACCGTCATGTTGCTACAAGACCAATTTTATTGGCTACGTTTTGTGACCGTACCAGCACTATTTTTGATTTACGCCACGAGCGTGACCAAAGTATCTGCTTATAGCGATTCCCTTGGGCGACTTGCGTTGATGACATTGCTTTGTGCAATGGCGGTTTTCTTTGCAAAAGTGCTGCATCCCACGCAAGGGCTTTGGCAAAGTTGGCTTCGCCGTTACGCGACGCATTGGCTGGTTCGTCTACGTCATCTTTGCTACGCTGTCGCTATTAGCGTGCCATTTATCATTATGGGGTTTGCGGTTGCAGGGTATTATCTCAGTGCGCTTGAGTTGCAGGAAAAAGTGATGGCAACATTGCGTTTGCTGATGCTCGCTGTGATGGTTCATCAAATTTTATTTCGTTGGCTCACGCTGGTCAATCGCCAACTTACTCGCGACAACGAACTGCACGAGCGTGAAATTCAAACACATCCTCAGCCACACTTACCCGCAGGAAGTGAATTACCGCTGTTGCCACCTCCACCTTTGCTCGATATTTCTAAAATCAACACGCAAACCCGTCAATTACTTCATGTGATGTTGACGCTAGTGATTGGCGTTGGGTTTTGGATGATTTGGAAAAATATTTTGCCCGCGTTTTCCTTTTTAGATCACATTGTGCTTTGGGAGCATAAAGTCATTGTGGATAATCAAGAAAGCTATCAGCCCATTACGCTGACTAATTTATTGCTGGCTGGACTGTATTTGTTTGTGGCAACGATTTCGGTACACAATTTTTCAAGCGTGCTTGAGTTGCTGGTATTTCGTCATTGGAGCGTTGAGGTGGGTAGTCGTTACGCTGTCAATCAATTAGTGCATTACTTTTTGATTACATTGGCTTTTATTGTTATTGCCAATGAATTGGGCGGCAGTTGGTCGCAGGTGCAATGGTTGGTTGCGGCATTGGGGGTTGGACTGGGTTTTGGTTTACAAGAGATTTTTGCGAATTTAGTATCCGGTATTATTTTACTTTTTGAGCGTCCCATACGGGTTGGCGATATTGTGACGATTGGTGATATCACGGGTAAAGTGGCGCGAATTCAAATGCGAGCAACGACCTTAATTGATGGTGATCAACGTGAGCTTATTGTGCCTAATACAACGTTTATTACCAGTCAACTGGTGAACTGGACACTCAGTGACTCTACGACACGCATTGTCATTCCCGTGGGCATTGCCTTTGGAACCAATGTGGATGAAGCACATCGCCTGATGCTTGACATGGTGAAATCAATGCCGCTGGTACTTAGTGATCCTGAACCCTGCGTTTTATTTGTGGGATTTGGGGATAGTACATTGAATTTTTCCATTCGGGTGTTTGTGAGTGATCCTATTCAACGCTGGCCTGTGATTAATGATTTACATATCGCTTTAGAGCGTATTTTGCGTGAACATCATATCGAAATTCCCTATCCACAACGTGAGGTGAGAGTGCGTCCTTGAGGGGTATGTGCGCGTTTTTCTATTTAGGCTATCCACATAACTGACATAAAAAAACCGCATCACTCAAAAAAAGCAGTGATACGGTTCCTTTAAATTAAGAGGGGTATGCGTTTTAATATAAAGCAGAATTAATGCCAACTTTATTTTTACATAGTCAGTTGCGTGTTTATTTTATATTTTTATCTGATATTTTAAATATAATGACTTGTTTTTAAAGGATATTATTTTTTATTTTGTGCCACTGCGATTTTCAAATAAACGATAAGTGACTTCACCAGCGACTTTATGTTTTAAGGCGTGCCAGTTTTTTGGAATATGCGCGTCAATGTTTAATGTATTTTCAGTTTCGACGTAAATTTTGGCATACGGTGCTAACCACTGCTGTGTTGCTAGTCGCTCAATACTGGGCAGAATCAAATCTACTCCAAAGGGCGGGTCTAAAAATACAATATCAAACTGAGTTGTTGCGGGTGTTGCTAAGTAAGCGAGCGCATCGTTTTGAATAAACGTCATTTGCTTGGCACTTAATTTCTCTGCGTTGGTTTTGAGTGCTTGATAGGCTAAGGCGTTATTTTCAATAGCCGTTACTTGGCGAGCACCACGCGACGCGGCTTCAAATCCTAAGGCACCGCTTCCCGCAAATACATCTAAACATTGACTATTAAAAATAT
Organism: Methylococcaceae bacterium; assembly: GCA_900299045.1. GTDB lineage: Bacteria > Pseudomonadota > Gammaproteobacteria > Methylococcales > Methylomonadaceae > UBA10906. Next base: position 6,858 of record OMIH01000044.1, on the reverse strand, counting down.
CGGCTTGTAGCCAATTAAAAAGTGTTTCGCGTACACGCGCAGGGGTTGGACGGAGTCCTTGTTGGTCAATGACAACAAGTTGTCGACTACGCCATGTGCCGCCTATCAGTTTAATACGATTATTCAACATATTTTTCCAAATACTTAATTTAAAAGAGAAGTGCCTTTAATTTGCACAAATACCGCTTTTCCGACACTTAAATTTAATTGTGTCACCGATTTTTGTGTAATATGCGCCAATAATTTGTCGCTACCGACTTGTAAGCTGATGACGGCTTGTCCGCTATTATCGGTGAACATGTCCAAAATAGTGGCGGGTAGGCGATTGAGAATACTCGTTTGCGATGACATGTCGAGTGTAATACTCACGTCACGCGCAAAAATTTGCACGCGACGCTTTTCTCCAATAGCGAGAGGAATCGTTGGTAAGTACAATCGACCACCGCTAAAGTCTACTTGTGTTAAATGATCAGCGTGATCATGTTGTGCGATGCAAATCTCCCAAACACAACTAGCTTGCCCATCTTGTGAGAGCGGTAAATCGACGCGACTGAGTGTCTGCGACAAGAGTCCCATCGCGTCTACTTTCCCATGCGCTAAAATGACCAGATAGTCCGCAAGCAACGCCATTTCTTTTTTTGAGTGTGTGACGTAGAGTACCGGAATGTGCAATTCTTGATTTAAACGCATAAGGAAAGGAAGGATCTCTTGTTTGCGCTGAGAGTCAAGCGAAGCAAGCGGTTCATCCATTAGTAAAATACGCGGATTGAGTACCAATGCCCGCGCAATGGCAACACGTTGTCGTTCACCCCCTGATAAATGTTCAGGCATCCGCGACATTAAATGCGAGATACCCAGTAATTCAATAATGTGCGCTTTTTGAGTGGGGTCAACCGCTGTTTTTAGGCGTTTTAGTCCGTAATCAAGATTGTCACTGACGCTCAAATGCGTAAATAAATTGGCATCTTGAAAAACATAGCCTAACGCCCGTTGATGCGTTGGGACAAATAGCTGTTTTTCACTATCTTGCCAGACGGTATTGTTGATGCTTAAAAAACCATTTTGTGCCTGCTTTAAACCCGCTATGCAGCGTAGTAGGGTAGTTTTGCCTGATCCCGATTCGCCATACAGCACGGTAATACCCAAACTAGGCAATGTCACATCAATATCGAGATGAAAATCACCGTAATCTAGTTTAAATTTTGCAATAATTGCGGTGTTCATTTAAATAACGGCGTTGAAGTAGGCGTTTTTACGATGCTATAGAGTAGCCATAAAATACAAAATGAAAATAGGAGAAGTCCACCAGCCAGCCAATGCGCTTGGCTGTATTCTAATGCTTCAACGTGATTGTAGATTTGCACAGACACCACGCGCGTTTTATCGGGAATATTGCCTCCTACCATCAATACGACCCCAAATTCCCCCACCGTATGGGCAAATCCGAGTACGGTTGCGGTTAAAAATCCAGAGGTTGATAGTCGCATCACAACACTAAAAAAGGTATCCAGTGGACTTGCGCGAAGTGTGGCGGCGGCTTCAAGGGGTCTACTACCAATAGCAGAAAATGCCGTTTGTAGCGGTTGCAAAACAAAGGGAAGGGAATAAAGACACGAGGAAATCACCAGACCTGCGAAGGTGAAGGGGAGAGTACCTAAGCCTAGTTGCGTGGTCAGTTGCCCAATAATGCCATGTTTACCTAGAATAATGAGCAAATAAAATCCCAACACAGTGGGGGGAAGCACTAACGGCAGGGCGACTATTGCGTTGATAATACCTTTGTATTTTGACTGCGTTCTCACCAGCCACCACGCTAGAGGCGTTCCAAAAAATAACAGTAACAGTGTGGTAGAACTTGCCACTTGAAACGTTAAAAACAGAGTTGCATAATCCGCAGAAGTGAGCATGGGGTGTTAGAACATATATGACCATGTTGCGGATAATGCCCCCTCACGAGGCAGCTGATAGCCATTTACATCATCGAGTACGGGTTGTAGCCATTCAAAGCTGAAATGATTTCCTTGCAGTTTTCCACTGGGCATAGCACCGTGAATACCAAAACCAATGTCGACAAATTGACCTCCGTAGTTAGACGTATAATCCATCGCGCCAATTTGATGATAAACCCCTCGATAAGCGCCCTTTAGCGAACCTTGCAGGGTATAAATGCCTCGCACGGATGTTGAAAGCCAATGTGTCCAGTGGTAACTGCCCCAACTGGTTGCTTGGAAAATATCGCCAAGCGCAAATCCCGATGTGTTACTGGATTCTAAATGCGCGGTGCCGCTGAGTTGTGCGCCTAGTGACCAATCATCAATCTGCTGCGTGTAGGTGACGGCGGGTTTAAAATCCCATGTGCCGCTACCGAGTTGCATTCCATAGTGAATATAGCCTAAATCTTGTTGGTGCGTATTGCGCAATTTAATATCAGCATCACCGGTGGGAGCGCTCATGCCTAAACTGACGGTGATGGTTTGGTTATGTTGATCAAACGCATTAAATAGGGCATACATTCCCGTATCCCCCATCCCGCCCGTGGTATGTTCATGTGCAGAGTGCATGATGGCTGCCCCTAGTGGGGTTGTCATGCTAGGTGCCGCGGGTGCACCGTCAAGTGGGCGCATGGTCATGTGCATATCCATAAATTGCGGCATTAGCATTAACGTGAGCCAATCCGTTGGCGCGTACATCAGCTCAATCATGTGCATATTCATGCTCATATCTTGGGGTGTGACATAACACGCTTTACCGCCACACGCTTGATTTACTAGCGTTGAATCGTTGACTACGCCTGTGCCGTATTGAGTGGCTCCGCTTTGATTACCATACATATAGCGATAACCCACCATGGTATCGCCAGCGTAATGGAGTACATGATCAAACATGACACCAGCGGGGGTGCCTGTACCATGATTTGCGTTATGATGTTCAGCGTGTTCACTGTGCAATGAATTCGCCAGTGACAACGTTGATAAATCCACTTTCAAGGCTGCATTGATTAAATAGCCATCAAAATCGGCATAATGATTTTCACCACCGCCACCGAGTTTTAAGCCACCCGCGTGCGTGTAATATTCCGCACCGGCTTGAAGTTCAAGCCCTTTAGCGAATTTTTTGGTAACGGATAAACCACCACTTAATGCGCCATAGCCTGACAAGCGATAATCACTGGAATAATTTTTAGGCAATAATGCTGGGTTGTATTTAACGTTGGTGATTTTTTGCGTCACGGGATCAATCACATTTTTACTTGCCGCTTGATTGGATACCAAATAGGGTGCGTAAAAATCAGCACTGTCTTGTGTGTAATAGCGTACACGCGGCGTTATCGACCAGCCATCACCCAAAGGCTGAATCCAATCGGCTGAAAACGTATGTGCCGCAATTCCCCAATCATCGTGGAAGAAACGGTAATCTATATGCAACGCCGCATCAAGGGGGGCAATATGTTGCACATAGCGCAAATTTTCTGTCCATTGGTGGCGTTCATTGGGGCGTTGTTCCAAAAATGCCCGCATACTCCCTTTAAGTTTGCCTTCTGTATCGACGGTTTGTGTCGGGTCAATGAATAAGACTTCCATGACTTTGTAAGGATTTGCCATATATCCTGTACTAGCGGTATAACTCACATTCCCTTCAATGAGCGCAGACTTGTTTACTACCTGCGTGATACCCACATTTCCCGCCCAATCCTCGCGTGAACCTGTCACCAATTTAACGCCATTTGCAAGGGACTGTACCCGTGTGCCGAACGTGCTTTTTTCAATATAAGGCACCGCGTCGTGGTCGAGCATGGCTTCAGTATTGCTTGATGTGTAGCTTGAGCCAACATTGAGGCTGGTGAGCTTTTGGTTGAAATCAAGGCGTCCTGCAAGATTTCCAAAGCTGGAATGGTAATCATTTTCAGCGGAGGTGCCAGCACCAACCTCTACGCTCGCCTCGTCCCAATCATAGCCGACATGAAAGTCGCCTTGTTTGCGGGTTTCGGGTGAGGCAGAGGAGAGCGTGTGAACCAATTGTGTATTTTTCGTATACGCACCCGTATCGAGATTTTGTTGCAATGGATTGTGCTGCGCATCAACATACACAAGACCGCTATTAGGCTGCAAATAAGGGGATGCGCCACTAATCGTACTGGCACGAAAAGGACTTATACGATTGCCACCAAACGCTAGCGGGGCGGTGGTAATGGGCGTAGCGCCACTCCATGTGTCTTGTGTATAGTTAAACGCAAGGCGAACACGATCCGCCAGTTTCAATTTCGTGCTACTTTGTAGACTATCCACCTCAATGGGTTTTAAGTTGCTTTGCGTGGTAAATAAATTTCGGGCACCGTCTTGATAATTGCCGTATTGAAATGTTGTTTCTTCATCGCTGGCGTAAAGGGTGGTTAACGGGAGGGCGAGTGCGGCGGCGGTGAGTGCGGCGAGCGTATTGGATTTATTAATAACAGCCACAACCGCCTCCACTTGAGGAACTTCCCCCCGATGCCGCTTCACGGCTACCGTATTGATGTGAGCGTAAAGTATTTTGCATGGGCGAAGGGTCTAGGCTCATGTGTTCTTTTGCGAGTGTACCACGCTCCCACGGTGAAATGCTGCTGCAACCCGACAGAAATAAGAAACACATAAACACATAAAAAAGACCACGCATGACATTATTTTTCAGCGAGCAGTGCGGCAATTTGCAATTTTAATTCATCTGTTTCACCTTCTCGAAATCCTTGGTGAATGTAGCGAATTACGCCATGTTTATCAATTAGGTAAGACGTTGGCATGGCCTGCACATCAAAACTTTTTGCACATTGTTCACCGCCATGATTGGTGATGGTAAATTTTGATGGATGATGTGCTAAAAAAGCGTGTGCATCGTCCACCTGTTCATCTAAATTGACACCCACAATGTGCAACCCTTGATCGCCAAATTCATGCGCCAGTTGATTTAAAAATGGAAACGACTGTAAACACGAACTGCACCACGATGCCCAAAAATCCACATACAGTACCTTTCCTGCGTATTCGTGAAAATGCGCGGGGGTATTATTGAGTGAGGTTAACGCGCAATGCGGAGCTTGTTCACCAACGCTACTCGCATGGGCTGTTGATAGTGTCAGCAGTGCTGCTGTGAGAAGTACATTTTTTTTCATTGATCTTGTAATTGATTTAAATCCGTTTCAGTGTGTTCGCCATTCGAATCTTCACAATGATAAACCAATGCGTAATTAACTACGCCTATTTTATTTTTATTTACGGTCATGTTATAAACACCGCCTCCACCTTGAAAATCAACGCTGCTTGTGCCTTGCGTAGTGATATTTTTGGCTTGAAAATCTTTAAAAATTTGTGCGCTGATTATGGGGGAGCTAGCAGATTTGTTTCCACTAATTTCAATGTGAACCTTATCGGTTAAATTATCGCATGAAATGTAAATATAATCAGTGGATGAAATGTCATTGCCTAACTGACTACTGAACTCATGTGCAAAACTCTTGCTCGACAAGCTAAGTAACGCCAAAAAAAGAAATTTTTTCATATTTTTGTATCCGGCTAGTTATCTTGTAATTTCTTCAAAAGGGATGTTTGTGTGGGGGCGTTCGCGCTATTTAAACAAGTGTATTCAAAATGATAGGACTTTGCGGCATTCGTAGGACTACTTACCATGACGTTATACATTCCATTACCGTTTTGAAGATCTATGTTTGCACCAATTGTATTTTTGGCTTTAATTCCACTCACTACTTGCGCTGATAGTGTGCCAGTGACGGCATTTTCTGTGTTTGATGACGGCAAGACAGCGAGCGGTGCTGTATTGTTAAATAATGTGACTTTTACACTATCGGTATTGCCTGACGTTGAATTTTTTGAGCAGTTAATGACATATTTTGCCGTCTTACCGTTTGCTAAGGTTTTAGCTGCGGAAAGTATGTTTTGCTTTGTTAGCGTTGATGCGCCATTTGTGGCGTTCCCTGCTGCATTTACACATTGATATTGAATAGCGTATTTTTGAGCTGTTTTTATCGTTGAATTAGTTCCGACAGTATCGACACTCAGTGTATAAGCACCATTCCCGCCTTTAAGGCTTAAATTGTTATTAGTACCTGCTGTGATGTTGGTAATTTTTGAGCTTAATTTTAGTCTTGTTAATGTTGCATTTAAAAGCTGTGGTGGTGTTTGATCTGGAGGTGGTGTTTGTGACGAAGCGTTGTTTTCAATTAATTTAAAATTCAAATGATCGGTGTCACCAACCGATTTGTCACTGCTTTTTGAGCAGGTAATTTCAAAAAAATCAACGGCACCCGTCCCTGCAGTTAATGTTTGCGTATCTGAATCGAGACCAAAAACGATTTGTGGTAATGAGCCACCAAAAACGAGCAATGACCAAATCAATTTTTGTGTTATTTTTCGCATAAATGCCATCCAGAATAAATACCGACTCCCATTATCGCGCATTATTGCGCTGCGTTGTGAGTTTTTTTGCAGATAATTGCCGATGAAAATCGGCATAATCTACATTGAAGTAGATATGCCGACAGTTCAATGCGTAATCACTTAAATAATTGCGTTAAATGGAGAGCATTTTGTCATGCTAAAAACGGCGTTAGCATTAAAAATTTGCGCTTGATTTAGTGGGCCAGTAAATGACACCGTTTGAGCCTTTAGGGAAATTATCTTTTGGGATAGGTAAATATTTGTCAATATCCGCGTTACTTGGTTCCATATAGATGGTGTCGTAATCGGTTGCATCGCTGCAAGAAACCTTAGTAGATGTAATAGCTGCGCCATTTGCATCTTTTGTACCTGTATCCCAACCGGCAACCGTGCGGTCAATAATGCCATTGTTTGTTGCGATTTTTAATGG
>OMIH01000043.1 GCA_900299045.1 Methylococcaceae bacterium | reverse complement strand
CGTAGCACTTAGCCAAAGCGCTACTGGTGGTGATAACACAGCAACTATCGCAACAAACGCTGACGTTAACAGCACAGCAAACGTTGACTTAACACAAGCAGCAACTGCTGGCAACAATACAGCAACAATCACTACTGACGGTGCTGTAAACGTTTCGCAAAACGCTTCTGGCAATAACACTGCTGATATCACTACTGCTGGTGCAGTAAATGTTGATCAACAAGCGGGTGGCAACAACGATTTAACCGTTGCAACTGATGGCAACATTACTGTTGCGCAAACTTCAACTGGTTTAGATAGCAACAACGTTGCAAGCATCACTAGTACAGGCGATCTTAACATCGCTCAACAAGGTGGTGCGAACAACACTTTAAATATCAACGCTCAGTAATTGACGGCTTGATATAAGCGATTCGCTGCAACGAATCGTTTGTGTTGCAAAGAGGCGCTCTGCGTAAGTAGAGCGCTTTTTATCTGCTAAAGGAAAAACAATGCGACCTTCTGCAACAATCTTATTTTGGTGTTTACCTTTCTTAATGATGCCTGTACACAGTTTTGCGTTAGATTGCGATGAATCCGCTGCAACGGAAACATCGACCACCGACTCGACTAATCATCAAACGATTATTCAAAACGGTATCAATAACACCAAAGAGGTTGTGCAAGAAGGCACCGATAACGATGTGCATCTTCAGCAAGAAGGCAAAAGCAATCAAGCAAAAGTGTCCCAAACGGGCGATTGCAATACCGCAAAGATTGTTCAAAAAGGTAGCAATAACAGTGCCAATATCAATCAAACAGGTAAAAATAACAGTATTACCATCAATCAATCCAACTAGCACTCGTCCATGAAGCGCAATCGAGTTGGTTTAGGGGGGGTGTTTTTACTGTGTGGTTTGAGTGCGTCGTGTTTGGCGGCAGACATTCAAATTGCTGGCATGATCATTGACCAGACTGTGTCGCGCGTTGGTCGAATGTTTTATGACGATTTAAGTAGTGATATGGAAATACCCGATAATATTGTCAGTGTCGTGGTGAATGAGCGTCCCGATCCGTTTTTGGGCAATATTATTTCTATTGAAGTCGATGAAAATGTGGTTTATGAAGACAGAATTGGTTCACGAATGTTAGGACTTGATGAAAAAGTACAAGCAGCGAAATCCGTTATTCAAAGCGTTTTTCAGCAAAAAATAGACATACAAAAACAATTAGAGCGTAAATAATGCGAAAAATAAGTTTGGCTTTTACATTACTTACCTGCTGTATTGCGTCCGCGCAAGCGACGGAATTAGCACATCGATTTGTTGATCCGATGTTTGGCGGAAATTCCGGAAATGGTGGATTTATTCTCAGCAATGCACAAGCACAAGATACTAGCGTAGCACCCAAAGTCCCCACTGTGAATTTAACAGCCGAGCAAAAATTTCAAGCCAATATTGACAAATTTAAACTCAATTTACAAAATTCGATTTTAACTAAATTAACGAGTACCTCAACGAGTCAATTATTTAATGCTAACGGCACGATTAAATTAGGCTCAAATTTGAGTTTTGACTTAGATAATGATGGTTTGCCAGATTTTACCGTCAATGTCGATAATTCACCTGATGCCTCAGGTAATGTGGCGGTGAGCGTCAGCGATGGCATTACCAATACAGTGCTTTCGATTCCAAGTATTGTGCTACCCCAAGTAACGCAGTGAAAACGATTCCCTTTCTTTCTTGGCGACTCATGGCGAGTGTCACGACTACCCTTTTTTTGTCGTCGTGTACTACTTTGCAACCGATTTCGTCGAGCCAAGCCATTATGGATTACCATTCGCATTTGACGGATGTGCTTCGTTCATTGCCACCGCCACGTGAGCCTATTGTTGTTGCCGTGTATAAATTCCGCGATCAAACGGGACAATACAAAGGCAGTGATAGCATCATGCAAAATTCCACCGCAGTGACGCAAGGCGCGACGTCGATGTTAGTGCGTGCATTGCTTGAAGCGGGGAATGGAAAATGGTTTACGGTACTTGAGCGTGAAGGTTTGCCGGATTTGCTCAATGAGCGGAAAATTATCAACCAAACGCGCGAAATGTACGCAAAAGATTTGCAAAATCAAGGGTTGCCACCCTTGCTTTATGCGCCCATTTTATTGCAAGGCGGCATTATTGCTTATGAAAATAATTCGCTAACCGGTGGCATGGGGTTGCATTATTTAGGTATGGGCGGATCAACGGAAATACGAAAAGATACCGTGACGACAATGCTACGCACGGTGTCTGTCAAAAATGGTCAAGTGCTGTCTAATGTCGATGCCCGTAAAACGATTTTATCGGTGCAACTCGATTCAGGCGCATTTCGTTATGTCGCATTTAAAAGTTTACTCGAAGCAGAAGCGGGTGTAACCAGTAATGAACCCCCTCAAATGGCGGTAATGGAATCCATTGAAACGTGTGTATATTCAACGATTATGGATGGCGTGATTAACAAACTATGGTCGTTTGAGGATAAAGAGCAACAAGAAGTTTGGTTGAAAAAGTACGAATCTGAAATGAAAGCGCAAGCGAATGAAGATTCACAAGAAATCGAGGAACTTGAAGGTAAGTCGGTTAAAAAAGACGTGCCATCAGATGCTAAACCCACACCCCCTGCACCTGCTCAAGCCACATCCGCTCAGGCTCCTGCACAAGCCTCCCCCACACCTGTACAAAAAGCGGTTGCACCGGCTACTGCAACGCCACCTGCGAAAGTGCCCTCTAATGTTGCACCTGCTACAGTACCCGCGAAAGCGCCTGCTAGCGCGGATGCGCCAAAAATGAAATCGCAACCCTCAACGCAGACAACTGCCGCACCTAAACCAGACGAAAAAGCCAACCCCAAAAGCGCTATTAAACATAAACAGCGCGTATTAGGCATCAAACCGGCAAGTAGTAAATCAACGCATCATCTACATTTACGCAAAGAAACACACGAACGCTCTTCGCATAAAAAGTTAACGCTAAGACAAGAGCAACCCTTACATAAAACGCATAAACTCACGCCAAAAAAAGCCTCTCCGCTATGTCGAAAACGCGAGAAAATCAAAATATAAAATCGCTGATTTCTAGTGAATCAACACCGGTGAGTACAATCGAAAATTCGGGTTGAACATCAGCATCATTACTACCGTAGAGAATATGTTTTTGTGAATCAAAACGTAATTTCCCTATTGCCTCGCCTTTAGTAAATGGCACGTCATTTCCTATAAATATAAAGTTTTGCGTCCCCGCTATCTTTATATCGGCATCAATGCGTGATATATCTAGTTTGTCTTTATCGTGCGTGAAATCGACAATCGTATCTTTATTGATTTCTTTTTCATTATTAAATAGAAAGATATCATTTCCAAGACCACCGGTTAACGTGTCATTGCCAAGACCTCCAATTAACGTGTCATCACCACTTAATCCGGTTATTTTTTCTGATTTTGATGTGCCGGTAATGTAATCATTGCCAATAGATGTTTTTGTGCTAGTGGTGACAGTCTGTGACATTTTTTGACTTGACTTGCTTTCTGAGGTGCCAAATCCATCTACATAAGCCACTGTAACGCTGATTTGCGCACCTACGTCATCTTTTGTGAGCGTATAATTTACCTGCGTGGCATTTTCAATTTTAACGTCACCTCGGTACCATTGATACGTCATTTCACCTAAACCATCTAAATCAATTAACTGCGGTGCGGCATTTAGCGTACGCCCTACGTTAGGAGTGCCCGCAATGTAAACCGATCCTGTTGGCGAGTCATTGACATTGTCTATTGATAAACCGGCTGAGGTGACATTTTCTTTTTGTCCTTGCAAATCAATATAGCTTGTTTTCACACTAATGATTTTATTGACATCGGTTTGGGTGAGTATATGTTTTTCGCCCGTTTCACCTGCAATGGCGGCACCGTCACGGAGCCACTGATATTGGAATAATTTTTTTCCATTTTTATCTACGCCAATACCGTCTAAATCTTCCAGCGTATTGTTGACTGTTAGCGTGTCCTTTTGAGCGGCTTTTGGTGTAGTGGGTGCGTGATCGTCTTTATTGACAAAAATGTTCAACGTACCGGTAGGTGGATCATTGATATTTGTCACGCGAATCACGGCGGTTTTATCGGTTGTTTCTATATAACCAGAGCGATCCGTATAACTGGCAAATAAACTGATATTTTTACCTACATCCTCTTGCGTTAACGTATAACTGGCATCAGTAGACTTTTCTTCGCCATCCAGTAACCAATGATAAGTCACCGTCCCAAGTCCATCGACATCGGCAAGGGTATCAATTACGGTTAACAGTTTGTGCTGTTGTGCAATACCTTTAATTTCCACCGTTCCGGTGTGTGGATGGTTTGTTGTCGATTTTTGTTCGGAAACAGCAACGCCACTACTTAAAACCGTTTCGAGTGTATTTTGTAAATCGATGTAGGTGACTTTAACACTGATCGTTTTTTGAATATCTTCAACAGATAGCGCATAGATTGATTTTGTCCCTCCTACGATATTTTTACCATCACGCAGCCATTGATAATTGTAAAGGTTGTTGCCTTGTTCATCTTTGCCGATGCCGTCTACATCGCTAATGTTAACCTCTGCCTGTAATTCACTGCCTTGCTTTGGCGTACCTGAAATCTTTACTGTGCCCGTTGGCTGATCATTGACGTTTGCGATGCGAAGGGGATCTGTTTTATGTGTGCCGTCTTTATAGGATACGGTGATATTAGTACCAACATCTGCTTGCGTGAGTTTATATGACGGTTCTTTAAAAGCATTTCCTTTCTCATCCTTAATTAGCGTATCATCTCGATACCAATAATACACATTACCAGCAACAGGATTAGCAATAGTGAGCGTTTTGTTTTGTTGAGCGATGCCGGTGAGGTTAATGGTAGCGTTTGTGCCGACTGTAGTGGTAGTGGTGGGCATGATGTTATTGAGTGATTGGCTGGGAGTGTGACAAAAAGAAATTTTGCGAGCCATTTTATCATGTATTCTCCATAAAACAGTGAGAATAGATAAGCGTGACGACAGGGAACCGTCATTGATGTTGCTTGAGTGTCATGTTTGTGTGTGTTGAGTTATCTCCGTTCAACGACCTTCGTTGACATCCCAATAATTTAAGGGTATAAAAATAGGGGTTTATTCGTATCTCTTAATCTCTATAACTCGCTATTACCTAGTTCAACGCCTATTTGGAAGGTGACATGTCAACTGAAACAACACTTATTATTGCTATCAATAGCCTTTTTACCTTGCTGATTGGTTTTTGGATCGTCAGACGACTTGAAAATGTCAAGCATGAGTTGGGAGCATCAAAAGTGCTTTTTGATAAAAGATTAACGGCATTTAAAAAATTTAGAGTTATTCATCAAAGCCTTTTTATTAAGCCAAAATCAATAAGAAATGATACGTCGTTGATTTATCATCATGTTGCTGAAACGTTGCCGAAAATCGAAGAACTATTCGAAAATTATTTGACAAAATATGGCTTTATTTTACCAGAAAACATAAGAGAAAGTGTGGAACAGTGTAATATTCTTGCGTTAGAAACGTATTTAAAAATATTGTATCGACGTGAAAATGCTGAACTCAAACATGAAGATCCGCTAACAGATGAAGATATTGCACAAATTAAGCTCTTTTTAGATAAATTAGAGACTATCAACAAATCATTTTTAAAATTGCTGGGTGACGTTGAATCCTAATGCTTTTTTTTTAATTATATTTTTTCGCATAAAAGCCGATAAAGGGGATATTCTCGACTTTAAACATGGCAATGACGATGACAATTTATGCGGTTAATACACCATTGATGGGTGCATATTCAACGATAAATCAAATAGATAGTACAACAATAAGTCCGCCCATCAATGCGGAAAGTAATGCAAAAACAGAGGATAATGTCGCCGCTGAGGGAAATAATACTGGATTACTGACACAAAATGTACTTGAAACGCTTAAAAAGGTAGGTTTCAACGTTGAGCAAATGTCAGAAAATGAAACGGGGGCGGTGCAAAATTTTGTGCAAAGTTTGTATCAGTCGCTAGCACTTCGACTTGCAGAAAATAATAGCCTCATTACCTAAAGCGACAGTGCGACTGTTGTGGACAGTTCGTTAATTACTGGCGGAACTAATTTTAAATACACCATTGATTTTAGCGATGCGAATTTAGGTGACTATCTTCCAGATGTTAAAGCCAATCTGAAAAAAGCATTGGATAATATCGGTCAATTTATTCGCTCTGATGCGGTATTCAATTTGAAAGTGTCCGGCAAATATAAAGATGCCAATGTACTTGCGGAAACCGATTCCACAATGACGCAAGCCACGCTTCACCAAAAACAGAGCATTGATACCTCCTTCGTATCAGATTCGCTCTATCAATATGAATTAAATCCTAATGCAACCGATGCCCATTTACTCATCAATTTAGCGCGAATAGGCGAAATGTCTTTTAGCGGTGAACCCGTGCCAGATAAATTTGATTTAACGTCGATTTTGACGCATGAAGTTTTGCATGGTTTAGCATTCACCGGTACGCTGGGCAATCCTAATACCGATTTACGCACAAAATATGATGGTTTAGTCGATATGCAGGATGGCACGCCTTTTTTTGTCGGTGAAAATGCGAAAAAAGCTAATGCAGGAAACCCCGTGCCGTTAGCATCTGAAAAATCGGGTTATGGCTCTGCTTATTACCATGTGGCTATTCCAGCCGATTTAATGTCTGAATCTATTAAAAAAGGTGAAGTGAAAACCATTTCACCGCTTGATATTGCAATGCTTGAAGACATTGGCATTCCCTTGGCAGAGACAGAAAATAATGCTCCAAATGTCGCAAAAATTCAAAATGGCTATGATAGACCCAATGCCGGTTTGCAAAATTTGATTGGCTCAATTAAACAAAATAATGAATTACAAACGTATTTTGATCATTTAGCGCAAGCGTTTAGCAGTCAATCTCAATCTATGACCTCTACAGGGGTGAACTTGCCTGATTTCCTAACGCAACTTGCCGATAATATCGAGCGCAATGCCTCGTTTCACAGTGCGGTGGGCTCTTTAGTTTCACTTTCCGTTTAGTGAAGATAAAAAAACGCGCTTTTTAGGGGCGCGTTTATTAAAATCGCTTATTAACGCTACCAATACCATCCACGATAGAACTGTATATTTTATAGTTCTATATCAATGTGACCAACGCACTATCACTGAAAAATACGCATTTTTATCATAGCGGTATATCTCACGCTATTTTTTACACTTGAAAATGCGCTTAGATTACCTAGCATAGCCATGATTAAATTTAGGTTTTTCACGGCATAGACGGATAATATCTTTAAAAAAGTGATATGATTTTCCAAATTAGCTAGAGGAAATATCCGTATTTTTTTTCAAACACCCATCATTTTGTAGTTAAACCAGTAGGATTGTAGATTGATGCTTTTACATGACAATATGCGTCTTTTTAGACAAGCTAAAAATTGGACGCAAGAACGAATAATTCTTAACAATTGGTTAATAATATGTGCCTAGCTGTTCCTGCACAAATTGTTCAAATAACCCTAACCGATGATGAGTTACTTCGCACAGGTGTGGTGGATTTTTCGGGTGTGCAAAAAGAAATCAGTTTAGCGTACGTTCCCGAAGCGCTATTGGGGGATTACGTGATTGTCCATGCGGGTTTTGCGATTTCGTTACTTGATGAATCAGAAGCATTGGCAAGTTTACAGGCTTTTGATGATTTAGCGGCTTTTGAAGCAATGTTATGAATTACACAAAGGCGTTTCGCAGTCCGCAACTTGCCCAAAAATGGGTCAATGCGATTAAAACGCTGACTACACAACACTGGCATATTATGGAAGTATGCGGTGGTCAAACGCACAGTATTATTAAATACGGCATCGATCAGCTGCTAGCAGATGAAATAACGCTTATTCACGGTCCAGGATGTCCTGTTTGTGTGACACCGCTCGAATATATTGATAAAGCACTCGCCATTGCCGCGCAACCTAATGTCATTTTTTGCTCTTTTGGGGATATGCTGCGTGTGCCGGGTTCTCAGCAAGATTTACTTAGTTTAAAAGCACAGGGCGCGGATATTCGCATCGTGTACTCACCACTTGATGCGCTCACCATTGCGCAAAATAATCTCACTAAAGAAGTTGTTTTTTTTGGTGTTGGCTTTGAAACGACAGCACCAACGACAGCGCTTTGTGCTTATCAAGCAAAACAGCGTAATCTCACCAATTTTTCCCTTCTTATCTGTCATGTCCGTGTACCACCCGTCATGCGGGCGTTGCTATCAAGTGATAATCATCGCATTCACGGTTTTTTGGGGGCAGGGCATGTGTGCGCTATTATGGGATATCAAGAGTACAACGCTCTTGCTGCGCAGTATCGCATTCCCATTAGCATTAGCGGTTTTGAGCCAGTGGATATTTTGCAAGGGTTGTATTTTTGTATAAAACAACTTGAAGAAAATCGCTATAGCGTTGAAAATCAGTATTCTCGTGTTGTGACAGCACAGGGTAATCTTGCCGCTCAAGCCTTAATGCGTGACGTTTTCGACACAGTAAATCAAACTTGGCGGGGGCTTGGTGACATTTCCCTGAGTGGTTTTGCATTAAATGCCAAGTATGCACCGTGGAATGCACAAACCCGTTTTGCGGTTCATGCGATAAAAACGCAAGAATCGACTGATTGTCGTAGTGGTGACGTGTTGCAAGGGTTACTAAATCCGGTGGATTGTGCGCAATTTGGCGTTACTTGCACGCCTGAACATCCACTTGGCGCAACCATGGTTTCATCTGAAGGTGCGTGTGCAGCGTATTATCGTTATCGTCAAACATGATGTTGATATGTGGACTATCAAGTCAAAAATAAAATAAAAAAACGCAGTATTGTGATGACAAAAATAAAAAAATACTCAATTGATAGCCGTTAAATTTACTGGAGAATATATCGTTATGCTCATTCAAAATGGATTTCTTTCACAATTTTTTCAACTCGCCTCTCCGTTTTGGCATTCCGAAGAAAAAACCAAAATTAGGCAACTCACTTTTGCGTTATTTATTCTCACCATTTTTCAAATTGTTATTGCGGTAGTCATTACCGAGTGGAGCGCGGATTTATTCAACGCGTTAGAAAATCGATCTATGTCGGGTGTGTTGACACAGATTATGCTAATTATCCTCATTTTTATTGCAAATATTGGCGTTACTGTGACGCATTTTAAAATTAAACGGATATTGCAACTGGATTGGCGTAAATGGCTCACTTCACGTTTAATTGCTCAATGGATGACAGACGGGCGACATTATTTAGTCACGCATATTCAACATCCAGAGTCCGCGCATGATAATCCCGATGGGCGTATTGCAGAGGATGTGCGCATTGCAACGGAGTCAGCAATTGATTTATCCCATTCGTTAATTTTTTGTTTATTGTTATTGTTTAGTTTTACCAAAATTTTATGGACGCTTTCAGGTAAAATTACCATTGATTTAGGTTTATTTGAAATTCCCATTTATGGGCATTTGGTGTGGCTGGCAATGTGTTATGCCGCTGGCGCTTCGGTGCTGGGTTGGTGGATTGGTCGTCCATTAACGGATGCAACAAATAATCGTCAAAATGTGGAAGCGAATTTTCGTTTTGGTCTGGTCAATGCGAGAGAAAATTCATTGGCGATTTCATTAGTGCACGGTGAAAAAACAGAGCAAAACCGTTGTCAACATTTGTTTGGCGACATCATCACAGCTTGGCAACGCCAAACGCAAGCGTGGTCGCATATTTTAATGTTTACATCAGGTCATTCCGTATTGTTAATGGCATTTCCAATTCTGGTGTCTTCTCCGCGTTTTGTTTTAGGGAGTATTTCGCTTGGTGGCTTGATGCAATCAGCGCAAGCATTTCAGCAAATGGCAACCGCACTCTCGTGGCCAGTCGATAATATGGCAAAAATTGCGGAGTGGCGTGCCTCTGTTGAGCGTGTGTTAAGTTTGGTTAATGCGCTTGATACATTAGAAGAAGAAATTGAAAAACGCGATCCGCACCACGTTCGTCGCACAAAAACGGATTTACCTTTTTTGTGGCTACATAATTTAGCCATTATGCGCTTAGATGGCATGGTATGCATCGAAAAAATGGATATGAAAATTAAGGCTGGTGAGCGTATTTTAGTCACAGGAAGTGCATTTACCGCGTCAAAATTTTTCAAAGCCATTATTGGCTTTTGGCCATGGGGTGAAGGGGAAATTGAATTACCGCCTGAAGACATTATATTTGTGCCTCCTCGTCCTTATTTACCCATGGGAACGCTACGCGCAGCCATTTGTTATCCATTGAGCATTGAAGAATTGGATCAACATGAACTAGAAAAACAATTAGTATCTGTTGGTCTTGAAGAATTAGTTAACAATTTAGATACCGACGACAATTGGTATTTGGCGCTTTCTCGTGAGCAACAGCAACGCCTTGGTGCAGTACGTTTGCTGCTGCAACATCCTAAATGGATACTGTTGCAACAAGCCTTTGACTCGCTTGATTCTAAAGATGAAATTGACATGCTACATTTAATTTGCCGTGAATTACCTAATGCTGCGATTCTCACCATTACACATGAATCTCGCGCAGCCGGTTTTTACGAACGCAAAATAACGGTATAACGCGGGGGTCACATGGCACATAAAATAAAACAAACGCATGGCACAAAATTACGCGGTGTTAACCTTGGTGGTTGGCTCGTTCTTGAAAAATGGATGACGCCTAGTTTATTTGAAGGTCTTGAGGCGGTAGATGAAACGACGTTTTGCGTCGAATTG
Source organism: Methylococcaceae bacterium (assembly GCA_900299045.1). Lineage (GTDB taxonomy): Bacteria > Pseudomonadota > Gammaproteobacteria > Methylococcales > Methylomonadaceae > UBA10906. Next base: position 21,662 of record OMIH01000043.1, on the reverse strand, counting down.
GGGGACAAGGCTGATACCGTATTAAAAGCGCATTGGAACCGTTTTATCACGCGTGACGATTTTGTCTGGCTCGCAGACCATGGCATTAATGCCGTGCGCATTCCCGTTGGGCATTGGATTTTTGGTTCAGATTATCCATATCACCGTGTTTATGGTGAAAATCCCTATCCGTTTGTCACGGGGGGAATTGATATTTTAGATCAAGCGTTTGATTGGGCGCAGGAATTAGGTTTAAACATTCTCATTGATTTACACGCGGCATCAGGTTGTCAAAATGGGTTTGATAATGGCGGCATTAAAGATGTTTGTGAGTGGCATACGCAAGAGGCGTATTTAGCGCATTCATTGAGCGTGGTGGAACGTCTAGCAGAGCGTTATGCGAATCGTCCTGCACTGCATGGCATTCAAGTGTTAAACGAACCACGTTGGGACATCCCAACCGATTATTTGAAAAATTACTACACGCTGGCTTACCATCGTATTCGACGCTATTGCTCACCCGATACAGTGGCGGTGGTTTTTCACGATGGCTTTCGCTCGTTTCGTGAGTATATCGGCTTTATGGCAGCGCCGGAATTTGAAAATGTGGTGTTTGATATTCACCGTTATCAGTGTTTTGATCGTGTGGATGTGGATTCTGATATTTATACGCATATTCGCAAAGCCAGTGGTGAATGGAAATCCGAAGCCGATGATATTATCCACGAATTAAAGCATCAAACGTACTTGGGAGAATGGAGCTTAGGGCTTGATTTGCAAGTCGTGTCGCTTTGGGCGCAAGGACCTTTTAATCATGCACTCGAAAAAATGGACGATTTTCAAATGAACGTGGCTTATCGCGGCTATGCTGCCGCGCAATTAGCGACATTTGAAAAGTATTTAGGTTGGTTTTTTTGGAGTTATAAAACAGAAACCACACCTGCGTGGTGTTTTCGTGATTGTGTCAATAACGGCTGGCTACCCGATAATTTTAGCTAGTCTACGACACCGTCTACATAAAACCAGCGTCCAGCCATCTTTTTGAAACGGCTGATTTCATGAATCAGCCGTTCTTCATCCTGTTGAATATAAAACGCATTAAATTCCACGCGCCCTTTGTCATCATTGACACCGCCTTTTTTGGTGTGCAAAACGACTAATTTTTGCCACATTGTATTATCTTGTGAAAAATCAATCTGATTAGGGCGCGTGGTTTTGTGCCATGTTGCGAGTAAATAATCAGCATTTTTGACTACATACGCACTATAGCGCGAACGCATTAAAGCGTTCGCTGTGCGTGGAAAATCCACGCCAAGATGGAATGGCTCACAGCACTCAGCATAGCCCACGTCACTACCACAATGGCAATTATTTAACGCAATAAGGTGCATGATACGACTTCAATCAATGGCGAAAATGACGCATGCCCGTAAATAGCATAGCGATATTTGCTTCATTGGCAGCATCAATAACTTCTTGGTCGCGCATAGAGCCACCGGGATGAATTACAGCGGTAATACCGACTTCTGCCGCTGAATCAATGCCATCACGGAAAGGGAAAAACGCATCTGATGCCATCACCGAACCTTGAACAATCAATCCCGCATCATTGGCTTTAATGCCAGCAATTTTAGCCGAATAGATACGGCTCATTTGCCCCGCACCAACACCGATAAGTTGACCCTTTTTGCAATACACAATAGCATTTGATTTCACAAATTTGGCAATTTTCCATGCAAATAATAAATCAGTCCATTCTTGTTCGCTAGGTGCGCGTTGGGTGACAATTTTCATGTCGGGGCGAAGAACCACGCCAACATCTTTATCTTGCACCAGTAAACCGCCTGCTACGCGCTTTAAATCAAACGATGGGGCAGTTTGCGTGTGTGTTGACCAGTCACCTACCGCTAATACGCGTACATTTTGTTTCGTTGCCAAAATAGCCTGTGCACCACTGCTTACACTAGGGGCGATAATCACTTCGACGAATTGGCGCTTTACAATTTCAGCGGCTGTTTGCTCATCGAGTTCGTGATTAAACGCAATAATTCCACCAAACGCTGACGTTGGATCAGTGGCATAAGCTAAATCATACGCGGTTAGGTTTGTATCGGCTTGCGCCACGCCACAGGGATTTGCGTGTTTAACAATCACGCAGGTGGGTTTTTCGCTAAAGGCACGGACACATTCTAATGCGGCATCCGCGTCTGCGATATTGTTGTAGGAGAGTTCTTTTCCTTGCAGTTGCACCGCACTTGCAATCGTACCGATGGCTGGATTTTTTTCAACGTAAAATGCGGCATGTTGATGCGGATTTTCACCATAACGCAAAGATTGTTGTTGATAAAATTGCAAATTCAATGTTTGTGGAAATTGCTCGCTATTTAAGCGACCTAAATAAGTTGCAATGGCTGTGTCATAGCGTGCGGTATGCTCAAAGCTTTTGAGCGCTAAATGAAAGCGAGTTTGCGCAGTAAGCGCCGTTTGTTGTGATTTAAGTTCATCTAAAATTGCACCGTAATCAGAGGGATTAACGACAATAGCCACGTCATGATGATTTTTTGCCGCCGCGCGAATCATGGTAGGACCACCGATATCAATATTTTCAATTGCGGTTTCAAAATCACAATCAATTTTTGCAATGGTCGCTTCAAATGGATATAAATTCACGACAACCATATCAATAGGCACAATCGCATTATCCGCCATCACCGCATCATCGATGCCGCGTCGCCCTAAAATCCCCCCATGAATTTTAGGATGAAGCGTTTTCACGCGTCCATCCATCATTTCAGGAAAACCCGTGTAATCAGACACTTCAATGGCTAAAATGCCATTGTCCGTGAGTGTTTTAAACGTGCCGCCAGTGGATAAAATTTCAATGTTCAATGCGTTTAATTCGCGGCAAAAATCAATAATACCGGTTTTGTCTGAAACGCTAATTAAAGCGCGAGTGATTTTTTTAGTCATTTTTTGAATTGTTTAAAAAGAAAGGTAAAAGTATAAAAATGGAATTATTACCACATCAAATCATCGGGGATTTCAAAGGCAGCGTAAGGGTCGTCTTCTTGAGGGGGTTCAATTTTTTCTTCGTTGCAAACGAGAACTTGCGTAGCGTCGCGCTCTTTGATTTTGTGCCCAATGTCGCAAGTCACTAATGCGTAAGCGGTTTCAAATTTTACAATAGCCAGTTTACCTGCAGATAATTTATCGCGCAACGATTCCGTGACGTAGAGTGTTTTCACCTTCGTATCGTCAGTGAAATGATAGGCGATTTCCGCTTCTTTTGCATCAATGGGAATGCGATGCTGCTCAATAAGTTGTTTTATTTGCGCGTGCAATTCTTTTTGTTTTAGCTGCTCTTGGCGTTGCTGATTTAATAAGCGATCACGTTCTACTTTTTCAGTCTGTGCTTTTTCTGCGAGCTGTTTTGCTTCATCCACGACATCAATATTGTGGTGACGTTGCTTTTGTACCTGTTTATGTTTTTCGGTTTTAATGCTTTTTGCTTTAGCGTTACTCACTAAACCGGATTTGAGTAATTGCTCTTGTAAAGACAACTTTTTACTCATTCGCTTATAGGCTCCACTTCAATAGCATCAAAATCATTTACTTGCCAATGCGTTGCACCGGCTTGGGGTACTTGATCGCGCGTGAGCCAGATGGTTTGCAAACCGGCGGCTTGTGCGGCGTTTAATTCACCTTCAATATCAGACAAAAATAGCAGTTGTTCTGGTGGAAGGCCAATATGCGCCACAATATTTTCATAGGAATTGCTGTCTTGTTTACTGCCAATATTGGTATCGAAGTAGCCTGAAAATAACGGCGTTAAATCGCCTGCTTCCGTATGTGAAAATAATAATTTTTGTGCATACACAGAGCCAGAAGAATAGACATACAGATCAAATCCTTGTGCTTTCCATGTTTGTAAATTATGAATCGCGTCGCTATATAAATGCCCCTTTAATTCACCGCGTTGATAGCCTGATTCCCAAATTAGACCTTGCAAGGCTTTAAGTGGCGTGATTTTTTCATCATTGTCTATCCAAATAATTAATTGCTCAATAGCCTCATCTAACGACAATACCTTGCCAACATGGGTATTGATGGCATCAAGAATCTTTAATACATGTTCGTTAGTGGCATTGGCGTGCAGAAATTCTCCCACGTGCGCTCGCGCATAAGGAAAAAGCTCATCTTTGACAAATGATAACGATGAGGTGGTACCTTCAATATCAGTAATAATTGCCTTAATCATGCGGGCAATTCTCCTTGGTTTGTTTCTAAAATAGGAAAGTGTGACGCAATGTCGCTACCTGTAAAATTGGCTATCCACCCTTTAGGGTTGGTAAATAAACGAATACACGCTAAATGAGGATACTCTCCCATATCAAACCAATGTGCTACGTTAGCGGGTACACTAATTAAATCGCCTTTTTCACATAAAATGCTATATACCTTGTCTTCAACGTGCAAATAAAATAAGCCACACCCTTCCACAAAAAAACGGACTTCAAATTCACTGTGTGTGTGTTCACGAAGAAACTTTTCACGCATAGCCACTTTATCTGGATGCGATGCGTCGAGTTTAATGACATCGGCAGTTTGAAAACCGTATTGTTGTTTTAATCGTGCAATGGAATCAGAATAAGCCTCAAGCACATCATCATTGCTCGCATTTTGGGGTAATATTTTTTGCGCAACCCAGCGCTCAAATTGAACGCTAATGGCGTTTAATTGTGCCTCAATGTCATCGAATGCACTGAAAATAGCAGCGTTGCTAGGTGAATGGTTAGAATAAATCGTTAATAGACTCATTGGCTTTTTATCCTCTTTTACGCATGCAATTCGCAGGCAAATAAAAAATCTAAGGCTTCAAGATAAGATAATGATTCAGTCATGCTCGCTCCCCATGTATACAACCCATGACCCGCAATCAAATAGGCGTAAATATCATCATGTGTGTTCATATACACTTCAACCTCGTCAGCGAGTTGTGACATATTTTGATTATTGGGAAAAATGGGAACGATAATACTACTTTCATGCGTGGTAATGCCACTGAATGCTTTGAGTAATTCGTAATTTTTAAGTAATACTTTTTTTTTGTTTTTTAATGAAATGATTGTGCTATTGAGCGAATGCGGATGCAGAACGTATTGAATATCAAGAAAGCGTTGATAGAGTTGAATATGCAGTAAACTTTCAGCGGAAGGGACTTTTCCATCAAGGGGGTTTCCTTGCGCATCGGTGAGCATGATATCGCTACGTTGCAAACGCCCTTTGTGTTTTCCTGATACAGTCATCGCAATAGTTCCATTCGATAAGCGAGCAGAAAAATTTCCACTGGTTGCTGGTACCCAACCTTTGCTGTCAATAACTTTGCCTGCGTCAATGAGCTCATCGGCATGTTGATAAAATTCTTCGGTATAGGCGTAGTTAGTCATTTTAACGTGAACTCGAAATAGAGAAATAAAAATCAATGGTCTTTTTGCCATTCTTTTGGATGAAGTAAACAAGCATCCAATCGTTCATTTGTCACCGCATGATTTTACGCTGTATTTGGTGACATGTAAGCACAAGTATTTACATTCATTATTCATCATGAAAAAACATAAATTCAAAATTTAATGATAAGCAATGTAAAATGCTATTTTAACAGTTTAAATGTATAGCACTATTGATTTAAATGTAAATCACCTTATAGTCGGCTACTCAAACCCAATTTTAGGAATTTTCATGAAGCATTTTCAATTATCTTTTCTTATTGCTGCGTTATGTTTAAGCGCCGCTTTTTACTGTAGCGGCATCGCTGGCGTGATGATTGCGTTGATTTTAGGCGTATTAGAAGTTAGCTTGTCGTTTGATAACGCGGTTGTGAATGCATCGATTCTCAAGCGCATGGATGCGCGTTGGCAGCGTTATTTTTTAACATGGGGGATTTTAGTGGCGGTATTTGGTATGCGTCTAGTCTTTCCCATTGCGATTGTTGTTTTTGCCACAGGGATTGATTTTGTCAGTGTTGCGCAAATGGCATTACATGATCCACTGACGTATTCTATGCACCTAACCGCGTCACATGTGCAAATCGCTGCATTTGGTGGTATGTTCTTGCTGATGGTTTTCTTTTCGTTTTTATTTGATAACGACCGCGAATTGCATTGGCTAGGGTATCTTGAGAGAAAGTTTGCCAGTTTTGGTAAATTAGAATCCATTGAAATTATTTTTGCTTTGGCTGTTTTACTGGGTATGCAACAATTTGTCGCACAAGAAGAGCGTTTAATTGCGATCACCTCAGGGGTTGCTGGTGTGATTTTATATGTAATAGTTGGAAGCTTATCCGCTCTTTTTGAAAACGAAGAAGAAGGAGAGGAAGTGTCCACTGCGATTAAGCGTGGTAGTGTGATGAGTTTTATTTATTTAGAAATTTTAGATGCGTCATTTTCTTTTGATGGCGTGATTGGTGCATTTGCTATCACACAAGACGTTGTCATTATCATGTTAGGTCTTGCCATTGGTGCGATGTTTGTTCGGAGCTTGACGGTATATTTAGTACGTCAAGGAACGCTAGATGAGTATGTTTTCTTAGAGCATGGCGCACATTATGCAATTGGTGCACTTGCCGGTATCATGTTGGCGAGTATGGAATATGATATTCCAGAAGTGGTCACTGGTTTAATTGGTGCAACATTCATTGGTTTATCCGTTATTTCGTCGATTCTCTATAAACGTAAACACGCAACGGTGTAAATAGGTAGTTATGTCAGATATTCAAAAAGCATTAATTGAGTTAAAAGCGTATATAAGCCATGAAATTATTGGGCAGGATGTCCTCGTTGAGCGAATGCTTATTGGACTGCTTGCAGATGGGCACATTCTCGTTGAAGGAGCGCCTGGTTTGGCAAAAACCCGCGCGATTAATGTGTTAAGTCATGGAATTGAAGGGGATTTTCATCGCGTACAATTCACGCCTGATTTACTGCCCGCTGATTTGACGGGGACTGAAATTTACCGTCCTCAACAAGGTACATTTGAGTTTCAAAAAGGGCCTTTATTTCATAATTTAATTTTAGCTGATGAAATTAATCGCTCACCGGCTAAAGTTCAATCGGCGCTACTTGAGGCAATGGCAGAGCGACAAATTACAGTTGGACAAGCTACTTATCCATTGCCCGAACTTTTCATGGTTATGGCAACACAAAACCCGATTGAACAAGAAGGAACGTATCCACTTCCTGAAGCGCAATTAGATCGTTTTTTGCTTCAAGTGAAAGTGAGTTATCCAAATGCGGCGCATGAAAAAACAATCTTGCGATTGGTTCGCACAGAAGCGAGGAAGGGAACAGAAACGAGTAAAAAAGTATTTAAGCCACTCACTCAGCTCACTTTATTTGCGGCACGAAATGCCGTGTTAAATTTACATCTCTCAGACGCGCTAGAAGACTATTTATTGCAAATTATTTTAGCGACGCGTAATCCAACGGTATATGGGGAAGATTTAGCCGGTTGGTTGCAATATGGTGCAAGCCCACGCGCAAGTATTGCACTTGATCGTTGCTCACGCGCTAAAGCGTGGCTAGCAGGGCGTGATTATGTGGCACCAGAAGATATTCAAGACATGGCGTTTGATGTGCTACGTCATCGGTTGATTTTGTCGTACGAAGCAGAAGCAGAAGGCATGACAACTGATGATGTTATTAAAGTTTTACTTGAGCGTATTGCGGTGCCTTAATTGCTGAGTGTGAAATAGATAGATATAAAAAAGCCCCATAATGTTTTTCATTATAGGGCTTTTTGATTTTCAATCATTAGTGATGATTCATCTTTCCTTTTACGGCACCAATTATTTTGTTCATATATCCATCAATAGCGGACTCGCCATGATTTTCATGGTGTTCAAAATCACCAAATGGCGGTTTAGCACCGTCTTTTGTATATTGGTAAATGAAGTAACCTAGCGGCGCAAAAGCAATACCTGCAATCAATAACATGAAAAATGAAATTTCAATGATAGTTCCCATTAATCCCCCCTATAATAATTATTGTTTCTAGGTGAGTACTGATAGTACACCGTTTTTTTCAATAGATAAATGGGGAATTTAGCGTTTTTTGCCTAATTTTAAAAAAATTTACAATAGACGGTATTCAGCAGAACGTGCATGCGCTGTCAAACTTTCACCGCGTGCCAGTGTTGAGGCAATTTTACCTAAGGTATTTGCACCGGCTGCAGAGCAATTAATCAAACTTGAGCGCTTTTGAAAATCGTAAACACCTAGCGGTGATGAAAACCGTGCCGTACTTGAAGTTGGCAAAACGTGATTGGGACCTGCACAGTAATCACCTAACGCTTCAGCAGTGTAGCGTCCCATAAAAATAGCGCCTGCATGGCGAATGTGCTCACATAGACTTTCTGGGTTTTCAACGGATAGCTCTAAATGCTCTGGTGCAATAATATTGGACACTTGAGCCGCTTGCTCTAAGTTTTCAACCAAAATTAACGCGCCACGCGTCGTCAATGATGTGCGAATGATCTCTGCGCGTTCCATTGTGGGCAGCAAACGGTTAATGCTTTGTTCAACTGCATCGAGATAAGCTGCGTCATTACTAATTAAAATGGATTGTGCATTTTCATCATGTTCGGCTTGCGAAAATAAATCCATTGCAATCCAATCGGGATGGGTTTTGCCATCACAGATGATAAGAATTTCTGACGGTCCGGCAATCATGTCGATACCCACTTGACCAAATACCAACTTTTTAGCGGTCGCTACATAAATATTGCCCGGACCGACAATTTTAGCAACGGCTGGAATGGTTTGTGTCCCATACGCTAATGCGGCGACAGCCTGAGCCCCACCAATAGTAAATACGCGATCAACACCGGCTAAATAAGCGGCTGCTAACACAAGTTCGTTGGTTTCACCATGGGGAGTAGGTACTACCATAATAAGTTCGGGAACACCAGCTACTTTTGCGGGAATCGCATTCATGAGTACCGATGAAGGGTAAGCGGCTTTACCACCAGGCACATATAAACCGACGCGATCAAGTGGCGTTACTTTTTGACCTAAGAGCGTGCCATCAGCTTCGGTATGCTGCCAAGAGGTCATTCTTTGATGCTCGGCATAATCACGAATACGCGCTGCTGCAAGTTCTAAGGCGTGCGCTTGGTCGACAGGTAAATTATCCCATGCTGCTTTTAGTACCGATGACGCGAGTTCTAATTCATTTGCATGCGCAATAGCACAATGATCAAAACGGTTAGTGTATTCAATAACGGCTTCATCGCCATTTTTACGAACGTTGTTAATAATATCGATAACTTGTTGGTGAATGGTGAAATCGTCCGTTTCATTCCATGCCAGTAATTGTGTTAATTGTGCATGGAAATTGGTGTCGCTTGCGCTGAGTTTTTGAATGCGAATGTTGCTCATAGTATTTTAGATGCCAAAAAGGTTTAAGAGTGGTTTTCAGTCAGTATTTGTTCAAATTGAGCAAGTAGCGCTACAACAGCTACATTTTTCATTTTCATCGCGGCTTTATTCACTACAAGGCGTGAGCTGATATTCATGATTAATTCACGCGGTTCTAAATGATTTGCTCGAAGCGTGTTACCCGTGTCGACGAGGTCAACAATGCAATCCGCTAGACCGACCAAAGGCGCAAGTTCCATTGAGCCATACAATTTGATAATTTCAGCTTGAATACCTAGGCTAGCGAAATATTGCTCCGCAATGGTGACATATTTTGTTGCAACGCGAACACGCCCTAAAATGGGGGGAGCGTCTTTATGTGCCGCGGTCATGAGTTTGCAGCACGCGATATTTAAATCAATGGGCTCATATAAATTCTCAGATCCATGTTCAAGCAGTACGTCTTTACCTGCAATACCAAAATCTGCCGCGCCATATTCGACAAACGTTGGAACATCGGTGGCGCGAATAATAATTAACTGCACATCTTCGCGCGTTGTGGGTAAAATTAATTTCCGACTTGTTTCTGGATTATCGATAGGTTCGATACCCATTTTTGCAAGCAGTGGCAACGCTTCTTCGTAAATACGACCTTTAGAGACAGCAATGGTAATCATTGAGTTATCCTCACTTTGGGACACGGCGAATCGTGGCGCCTAATTGGGTGAGTTTTTCTTCAATATGATCGTACCCGCGATCAATATGGTAAATACGATCAACAGTCGTATCTCCTTCAGCCACTAAGGCAGCAATCACCAAACTGGCAGAGGCGCGTAAATCGGTTGCCATAACGGGGGCGCCTGCTAATTTTTCAACGCCCGTGCAAATAGCGGTATTTGATTCTAAACGAATATCTGCGCCCATACGTTGCAACTCATGGACGTGCATAAAGCGATTTTCAAAAACGGTTTCCGTCACAATGCCAACGCCTTCTGCAACAGCATTTAATGCACAGAATTGCGCTTGCATATCTGTTGGGAATGCGGGGTAGGGCAGTGTGCGCAGTGAAACCGCTTTGGGGCGTTTACCGTGCATATCAAGCGAAATCCAATTTTCGCCTGTGTTAATTTCAGCACCAGCTTCTTCTAATTTAGCGAGTACGGCATCAAGCAGATCAGGTCGTGTATCTTTTAAACGAACACTACCTCCTGTAATTGCCGCCGCAATTAGGTAAGTCCCTGTTTCGATTCGATCAGGTAAAATGTCGTAATGAATACTGGTTTCACCTAATTTTTCGACGCCTTCAATAACAAGCACATCTGTACCGATACCGGTAATTTTTGCCCCCATCGCATTGAGAAAATGTGCTAAATCCGTCACTTCAGGCTCTTTCGCCGCATTTTCCATAATCGTGGTGCCCTCAGCTAATACAGCTGCCATTAACAAATTTTCTGTACCGGTAACAGTAATTTGCTCAAGCATTAAACGGCAACCTTTTAGTCGTTTGGCTTTTGCATGGATAAATCCGCCTTCAAGTGAAATGTCTGCGCCCATTTGAATAAGCCCGTTGATGTGAATATCAACTGGGCGCGAACCGATTGCGCAGCCGCCGGGAAGTGATACACGCGCTTCCCCAAAACGCGCTAATAACGGCCCTAATACCAAAATGGAAGCACGCATCGTTCGAACTAATTCATAAGGTGCTTCAAAGCTGTTAATTGAACTCGCGTCAACTTGAATATTCATTTTTTCGTTGACGGTCAACTTAACCCCCATGCGACCGAGTAATTCCATGGTTGTGGTAATATCGTGCAAATGTGGAACATTTCCGACACTTACAGGGGCATGCGAGAGCAGTGTCGCGGCTAAAATAGGCAATGCAGCATTTTTTGCACCTGAAATACGCAGTTCGCCAGAAAGACGTGCGCCACCTGTAATGATTAGTTTATCCATAAATTTTAGTTTTTTTTTTGTAATTCGAGTGAGAAATAAGGTGCTTTATCTAGGCCAGTGAGTTTAGCTAAATTGAGCAACTGATTAGGTATGTTTTTAAAATGTAATCGCAAGCGTTGAGCGCGTGTTTGTTTGATCCACTCAATCATTAATGCAAGACCTGCGCTATCTGTGTTGGTCACTTGCGCTAAGTCTAAGATAATATTTTCTTTTCCTTGTCTGATAAAAGGAGGGGAATCGATCATTTTTTTGTGAATGCCAGCAAAAGTCAAATCACCGTGAATTAACCAACGACCATTCCCTTTTGAAATGAAGCTTAATTTATGCGTCATTTTTTGCCATTGCCTTTTTTATCATCACTACCTTTTTTTTCTTCGGCAGATTTAAATAAAAATTGCCCCAATGCTTTTTCTAAAATTAATGCAGAATTGGTAATTTCTATTTTGCTTCCATTTTTTAAATAGTCATCCGAGCCACCGCCATCTAAACTCACATATTGCTCGCCGAGTAAACCAGCAGTAAAAATACTCGCTGAACTGTCATCGGGCAGTGTTTTATATTGCGCGTCAATGTCCATTTTAACCACGGACTCGTAAGTTTTCGGATCAAAGGTAATGGATTTTACACTGCCAATTTTAACACCAGCCGCAGAAACAGCAGACTTAACCTTTAAGCCACCAGAATTTGAAAAACGCGCTGTAATCTCATACGTTTTGCCGTGTGAAAATGAGCTCAAATTACTCACGTGTAAACCGAGAAAAAACAAACTAGCAATCCCGCTGGCAACAAAGAGTCCTACCAAGGTGTCTTGAGTTTTGTTGTGAGGCATACCTTAATTATCTCCAAACATAAGCGCAGTCAAAATAAAATCTAATCCTAAAATACTAAATGCTGAATTAACAACTGTTCGTGTGGTGGCGCGACTGACGCCTTCAGCGGTTGGAATGGAATCATAGCCTTCAAACAAAGCAATCCACGAGGTCACAAAACCAAAGACAATGCTTTTAATTACACCGTTGATAATGTCACCTTGAAAATCTAAATTCGCTTGCATCTGCGACCAATAAGCACCGTCATCAACGCCCAATAATCCTGTGCCAACCAGCTGACCACCGATAATGCCAATGCAACTAAACAACGCCGCTAAAAGAGGCATTGACAGGACACCGGCAAGAAAACGTGGTGAAATAATCCGTTTGATTGGATCAATAGCCATCATTTCCATGCCAGATAATTGCTCAGTTGCTTTCATTAAACCAATTTCGGCAGTCAATGCAGAACCAGCGCGTCCCGCAAATAATAATGCGGTGACAACGGGTCCTAGTTCGCGTACCAGTGAAGCCGCGACCATAACCCCTAGTGTTTCCTCCGCGCCAAAGCGGGAAAGAATATAAAATCCTTGCAAACCGAGCACCATACCGACAAATAAGCCTGAAATACTAATAATGAGAAACGATAATACACCTACAGAATGCAGTTGTTTGAGTAGTAGGCGTGGACGAACGAGAACGCTAGAAATTCCTGCAATCAAGTGAACTAAAAAATAGCTCCCACGTCCAAGTTTAGTGAAACTTGAGCGTGTATTCGCCCCTAAATATTGAAAAAATTCCATTACGAATACCGTTTACGTTTTATGGCTCTGTTGTTTGAGAGGCGTTGACGAGAGGAAGGCGGTTTTTCAAAATGCAATAAATCGTCCATATAATTTTTGGCAGGATAATGAAAATGCACCGGACCATCTGCCGCACCGTTCATAAATTGTTGTACCCACGAAGACTGTGAATCCAGTATTTCTTTTGGCGTGCCTTGCCCGATTACTCTGCCTTCCGACAGAACGTAAATATAATCAGCAATCGCAGCCGTTTCGTGTACATCATGTGACACGATAATGCTTGTTAAGCCTAACGTTATATTGAGGGATTTGATTAAGTGTACAAGTGCCCCCATTGAAATAGGATCTTGACCTGTAAAGGGTTCATCATAGAGTATCATCATAGGATCAAGCGCAACGGCTCTCGCTAGTGCAACGCGACGCGACATGCCACCGGATAATTCATTTGGCATTAAATCGCGTGCTCCCCGCAAGCCCACCGCTTCCAATTTCATTAAAACGAGTGTACGAATCATGGATTCAGGTAAATGCGTATGCTCGCGCAAAGGATAAGCGACGTTGTCAAATACACTCATGTCGGTAAGTAGAGCACCACTTTGAAACAGCATCCCCATACGCTTGCGTAACGTGTACAAATCATCATGTTTTAGATGGTGTATGTTACGTCCATTGACCATAATGTTACCGTGATTTGGGAAAAGCTGCGCTGCAATCAGTTTTAAGAGTGTTGTCTTACCCGTTCCACTAGGTCCCATAATAGCCGTGATTTTGCCGCGCTCAAATTCCAATGAGATATCATCAAAAATTTTTTTGTCGCCACGCGAAAACGTTAAGTTGTGAACGGTAACTAAGCTATCTTGAGTCGGAACGTGATTATCCATCCGGTGTTTTATCAATTATGTTAAGTGAATGAAAAAAAGTTAAGTAATGCGTCGCTTAATCTATCATAACCTTATTCTCTATTACTCGATGCAATTAAGTCAAACTATTGTGTAATTTCGCCATGAAACCGTCAAGTCAGCACAATAAATTTCGTATTTCATCACATAATTCGTGATAAGCACTTCAAATTCAGTGCATTCTAATGGTATATTGAGGGATAAAAACAAAAAAAGTGTAGTATTAACTAGGAGAGTTCTTATGATTGATGAACGTGTTGATAAGTCCAAGCGACAGTTCCTCACAACGGCATTAACTGTTGTAGGGGCGGTAGGTAGTGGCTATTTGGCAGTTCCTTTTTTATCGCAAATGCAACCGAGTGTAAAAGCGATGGCAGCAGGTGCACCCGTTGAAGTGGACATTAGCAAGATAGAAGAAGGGCAATTAATTCGCGTGGCTTGGCGAGGTAAGCCTGTGTGGATTTTACAGCGTTCACCGGAAGTTTTAAAAACATTGAGCACGTTAGATGGTGAACTGCGTGATCCGCAATCTATGGAATCTAGCCAACCTGATTTGAGTAAAAATGCCTCGCGTTCGTTAAAACCAGAAATTTTTGTAGCAGTTGGCTTATGTACGCATTTAGGTTGTTCACCCACTTTTCGCCCAGAAGTTGCACCGCACGATTTAGGTGAAAACTGGAAAGGAGGCTTTTTCTGTCCTTGTCATGGTTCATGGTTTGATTTGGCTGGGCGTGTTTATAAAGGCGTTCCTGCTCCTACCAATTTGGAAGTACCGCCTTATCGTTATGTAAACGATACGCAAATTATCATTGGCGAAACAGAAGGAAAAAGCGCATGAATATTAAACCTTCCCGTTTAAGACTTTGTGGTAATTGGGTACTTGAGCGTTTTCCCTTAGCAAAAGTCTGGAATGAACACATGGCGCATTATTACGCGCCTAAAAACTTCAATTTTTGGTATTTTTTTGGTTCACTTGCCTTGCTGGTACTCGTCAATCAATTCGTGACAGGTATTTTACTGACCATGAATTACAAGCCAGATGCAAAGTTAGCATTTGATTCGGTTGAATATATTATGCGCGATGTGAATTGGGGATGGCTTGTGCGTTATATGCACTCCACGGGCGCCTCTGCGTTTTTTATTGTGATTTACTTGCACATGTTTCGAGGTTTGCTCTACGGTTCGTTTAAACAGCCGCGTGAGTTAATTTGGATTTTTGGCATGTTACTCTTTGTTGCGCTCATGGCGGAAGCCTTTATGGGGTATTTATTGCCTTGGGGGCAGATGTCGTATTGGGGAGCACAAGTTATTATTTCACTGTTTAGTGCAATTCCTGTTATTGGTGATGAACTTTCTCTATGGGTTCGCGGTGATTATGTGGTGTCAGATGCAACATTGAATCGTTTCTTTGCGTTTCATGTTATCGCTGTGCCTTTAGTGCTTGTCTTGCTTGTATTTATGCACATTGTTGCTTTACATGAGGTGGGTTCAAATAATCCTGATGGGGTTGATATTAAAAAATCCAAAGATCCGTGGGGGCACCCTGTTGATGGTATTCCATTCCATCCTTACTATACAGTCAAAGATGTCGTGGGTGTTGCTGTGTTTTTGTTATTTTTTGCAACTGTTATTTTTTACATGCCAGAAATGGGTGGCTACTTTTTGGAAGCCGCTAACTTTATTCCAGCCGATCCCATGAAGACACCAGAGCACATCGCGCCTGTGTGGTATTTCACGCCCTTTTATTCCATTTTGCGTGCTATTCCCGATAAATTTGCTGGCGTTATTGGTATGGGCGGGGCAATTGTGGTTTTATTTCTGCTGCCTTGGCTTGATCGTGGTAAAGTGAAATCAATTCGCTATCGCGGGGGGATTTATAAAAAAGCATTACTGTTATTTGTGATTAGCTTTCTTGCCCTTGGCTACCTAGGCACTCAACCTGTTACGCCTTTAGCAACAACAATGGCAAGGATTTTTACCGCTATTTACTTTGGCTTTTTCTTGCTGATGCCAATCTATACACGATGGGAAAAATTCAAACCTGTGCCCAATCATATAACGCTAGACCCTACATTAGAAGAACGCATTCCTGCGTTGATTGCGTTGTGGAATGAAGTCACTGAAATAAGATCAATTGACACAGACAAAGGCGTTGTGATGAAAAGACGTTTTAATGCAACAGGCACTAAACATGTTTTTATTCGTTTTGCAAAATATTTGAAAGAGAGTCTGGATTGATTATGAAAAAAATACTTTCACTATGTTTACTGCTCCTATCTTCATCTATTTACGCATCCTCAAGCGTTGAATTGCAAGAAGCAGATATTGATTTATCAGATAAAATTTCACTTCAGCGTGGGGCAAAGCATTTCGTAACGTACTGTCTAGGTTGCCATTCTGCAAAGCATATCCGTTATTTGCGGATTGCCGTAGATTTAGGATTAGATGAAAAGCATGTGCTCAATGATATTGCACCCGAAGGTGCAGGCATTTACGAGCAGCTGCACAGTGCAATGAATCAACATGATGCTGAAAAATGGTTTGGCATACAGCCGCCCGATTTATCGCTTATTGCTCGCTCACGCGGTGCTGACTGGCTTTACAGTTACCTTAAAGGGTTTTACATTGACAAAAATAAACCTTTTGGCGTGAACAATGTGGTCTATGAAGATGTCAGTATGCCCAATCCACTTTGGCAACTGCAAGGCGAGCAAACACCGGTCTATGTGACTCACGGCGAACAAAAGAGCATTGAAAAATTGGTGAGTTCAGGACATGGTACGCAAACACCAGAGGAATTTGATCGAACGGTCAATGATTTAGTTAATTTCTTAGTCTATGTTGGCGAACCGGTTCAATTAGAGCGGCAACAATTAGGTAAATATGTTATATTTTTCCTACTTATTTTCTTAGTAATTGCATATTTACTGAAAAAAGAATACTGGAAAGATGTTCATTAGGCATTAAAATAGCGCAGTGAGTAGGGTATACTCACTGCTTTGTCAATGACGCAATCGTGTATAATCCAACCTATTTTTAAGTGGTTTACTTAAATATTTAGGTTATTTTTTGTGACCAATATAGCTGCCCGTAAATCTGTGATGATTCTTTATTCCTCTCCCAATTGCGCCATGAGTCATTGTGCGCGTTTAGTTTTACAAGAAAAAGGCATTACTGCCGATATCGAATATTATGACTTTGAAAATCCGCCTAAAGAATTATTAAAGGAAAATCCAAGTGGGGTTTCTCCAACGTTAATTGAGCGTGATTTAGTGCTTTACGAGTCGCGGATTATTATGGAATATTTGGATGAGCGGTTTCCGCATCCTCCACTACACCAAATGGATCCCGTTTCACGCGCCAATGCACGCATGTTAATTAAAAAAATTGACCAAGAGTGGTATCAATTACTTCATGATGTGCTTTATACCGGTGAAAAAAAATCAGCCAAAGCGAAAAAAATGTTGCGTGAGAGTTTGCTGAGTTCAGCACCTATTTTCGCTGCACGTGCTTATTTTATGACGGATGAATTTTCCTTAATTGATTGCGTCGTCACGCCTCTACTTTGGCGTATGCCGAGTGTGGGGATTGATTTAAGTTCAGCGCCTGATAATGTCATTAATAAATATGCACAGCGTATGTTTAATCGCCCTGCGTTTAGACGAAGTCTAAGTGAAGTTGAAAAAGACATGGCGGAATTGCCTCGATGACACACTTAAAACCTTATTTAATCCGTGCGATTTATGAGTGGATTTTGGATAATGAATTCACACCGCATTTGTTAGTAGATGCCAATCATCAAGACGCTATGGTACCCGAGCAATTTGTTCAAGATGGGCAAATCGTCTTAAATGTTCGTCCTGCTGCTATTGATGCGTTGTCACTTGGCAATGAAGCAATCGAATTTAATACGCGTTTTAATGGAAAATCAACCTACATTTATGTACCTGTCGGTGCGGTTATGGCGATATACGCTAAGGAAAATGGCAAAGGAATGGTGTTTGAAGCAGAAGAGTCCCAAAATGATGAGCCGCCACCGCCTCCTGTCGTGGAAGCCACACCTAAAAAGGCAAAACCTAATTTGCGTGTGCTTAAATAATCGTTAGTTTCAATGTAAAAAGGTCAATGCTTGCATTGACCTTTTTTATCTCAGTCTGCGCTAAATAGCACAATAGACAACGTCGGTTTATATGTTTTTGACTATTTCTTAATTTTACTATGACAAAAGTGTATTTGTTTTTGACTTATTTTATAGCTTATGAATAAAAAAATAATTTATTTAGCGTTAGGTGCTTTTTTGGGTGTCGCCCATGCGGAAAACGTCTTTATTACGCTTGAAAAAGATAATGCACTGGCTATTGTCAATCCAATAACTGGAACATTACTCAAGACAGTACCGATAGGTAAGCGTCCGCGCGGCATCGCGTTTAGTCCGGATCATAAACAATTGTATGTTGCGACAAGCGATGACAATACGATTAAAGTGTTTGATGCTCAAACACTCAAAGAAACAGGTCATTTGCCATCGGGAAAAGATCCCGAAACCTTCGCCCTCAGTCCAACAGGCGACAAGATGTATGTTTCAAATGAAGATGATAGTTTGGTGACGGTGATTGATTTAGCTAAAAAGAAAATTATTAAGCAAATCAAAGTAGGTGTTGAGCCAGAAGGTATTACGGTAAGTCCCGATAATAAATGGTTAATTAGCGCATCTGAAACTACGAATATGGTGCACTGGATTGATGTCAAGACGCAAGAAATTGTCGATAATACGCTGGTGGATCCACGTCCCCGTTTTGTGACATTCACGCCAGATAGTCAACAACTGTGGGTGACGTCAGAAATGGCGGGGAATTTGATGGTGTTGGATGTTAATACGAAGCAAGCGATAAAAACCATTAATTTTTCCATTCAAGGCGTGACTAATGAAAAAATTCAGCCCGTTGGCATTGTAATTGATAAAAATCGCACACGCGCTTATGTGGCGTTAGGTCCTGCCAATCGCGTTGCTGTCGTAAATGCTCAAACGCTGGAAGTGGAGAAATATTTACTTGTTGGCTCGCGTGTTTGGAACTTAGCTTTTTCGCCTGATCAAAAACGCCTATACACGACAAATGGCGTGAGTAATGATATGTCGATTATTGATGTAGAATCGCAAATGGTGACAAAATCCGTGGGCGTTGGTACCTATCCTTGGGGCGTGGCGGTCATACCGTGAATAATTTAGATAAAATAGCGTTAGTTGTTGAAAATTTAACGTTTTCTTATGGCGCAAAAAAAGCGCTTAATCATGTTAGTTTTCAAATTCAAGCGGGTGAATGCACTTTATTGTTGGGTGAGAATGGTGCAGGGAAAAGCACGCTCTTTTCATTGATTACTAACTTGTATAACACACATGAAGGGCATATTGAATTATGTGGTTTTGATGTTCAAACGCAAGCTCGCCAAGCCCTTGCAAAACTTGGCGTTGTGTTTCAACAAACGACCCTTGATATGGATTTAACCGTTATGCAAAATTTGCGCTATCACACTGCGCTACATGGTATGCCTAATAAATTGGCTAATGTGCGTATTCAGGAGGAATTAGAACGTTTGCAGATGTATGAGCGTCGCAATGAAAAAGTACGTCAGCTCAATGGGGGGCATAAACGACGTGTGGAAATTGCTCGTGCCCTATTGCACAAACCGGCATTGCTTTTACTTGATGAACCAACAGTGGGACTGGATATTCCTAGTCGAAAAGGAATTGTCGATTATGTTCATCAATTGGTAAAAGAGGAAAATATTGCCGTGCTTTGGGCAAGTCATTTAATGGATGAAGTCTACCCTGAAGATCATTTGATTGTCTTGCATCAAGGGCAGATAAAAGGAAAGGGGGCAGTGCATGAGGTATTAAATGCAACGCAATCAAGCAGTGTTGCCGATGCGTTTGCTTTCTTAACCAAATCATAGCGTTAACAGGGTGTGTATTTTATAATTTTTTGCCGATGTATTGATGCCTAAAATGGCTACATGATTTTTAGCACAAAAAAGGCTAGATTTCTCCAGCCTTTTTTGTTTTGAATCAAGTTGAAATTATTTCAACAAGCTTTGCAGTAAATCATTGAGTTTATGCACGAATTCAGCTGGATTTTCTAAATGTCCACCTTCACTCAAAATCGCTTGGTCGAAGAGGATGTTTGTTAAATCAGCAAAACGGGTATCGTCTTGCTCAGTTTTCAAACGTTGTACTAAACCGTGATCAGGGTTAATTTCAAAAATCGGTTTTTTACCGCCCATGCCACCAAACATTTGCCCCGCATCTTTCATAATGCGTTCCATGTGCAAGCTCATGCCGTAAACATCTGCGACCACGCACGCAGGTGAAAGTGTTAAGCGGTGACTTAAACGCACTTCACTCACTTTGTCACCCAGCACGTCTTTGATTTGATTGATGACTGATTCAAAATCTTTGCTGACTTCTTCTTGTGCGGCTTTTTCTTCTTCGGTTTCCGTTGCGCCTAAATCTAAATCACCTTTTGCCACCGATTGAAGATGCTTTTCTTCAAATTCATCTAAGTGTGATACCAACCATTCATCAATGCGATCGGAAAGTAATAAAACTTCAATGCCTTTTTTGCGGAAAATTTCCAAGTGTGGGCTGTTTTTAGCTGCAGAATAACTTTCAGCCGTCACATAATAAATTTTGTCTTGACCTTCTTTCATGCGACTCACGTAATCTTCAAGACTGACGTCCTGCTTATCGCTGTCGTTATGCGTTGATGCAAAACGCATCAATTTTGCAACGCGCTCTTTATTGGCATTGTCTTCAATAGGCGCTTCTTTCATTACTGTGCCAAATTGTGACCAGAATGTCGCGTATTTTTCCGGTTCGTTTTTCGCTAAATTTTCAAGCATACCAAGCACTTTTTTCACTGCACCAGATTTAATCGTGTTGATTTGGTTGCCTTGTTGTAAAATTTCGCGCGATACGTTGAGCGGTAGTGATGTTGAATCAATAATCCCGCGAACAAAACGCAAATAACGTGGCATTAATTGATCCGCATCGTCCATAATGAACACTTTGCGCACATATAACTTCACGCCATGTTTCGCATCTTTATCCCATAAATCAAACGGGGCACGACTTGGCACATAAAGCAGTAAGGTGTATTCGTTTGAGCCTTCTACTTTGCTGTGAACGTGGGTGAGGGGGTCTTGGAAATCATGGGCGACGTGTTTGTAGAATTGGTTGTAATCTTCGTCTGAGATTTCTTGACGTGACTTTGTCCAAAGTGCCGCTGCGCTGTTAACGGTTTCTTCCACAATTTGTGGCGCCGCTTTTTCTGCATTTTCATCTTCACTGTCGTCTTGCGCATGAACTTCTTTATCCATGACAATAGGCAATGAAATGTGATCTGAGAATTCACGAATAATAGAACGTAATTTCCAGCCATCTAAAAATTCATCTTCGCCTTCTTTTAAATGCAATACAATTTCTGTACCGCGTGTCGCTTTATCGACACTTTCAATGGTGTATTCGCCTTCACCGGCTGATTCCCAGCGCGTACCTTCCGTTGAACCTGCTTTGCGCGTCGTCAACGTCACTTTATCAGCAACAATAAATGCAGAATAAAAACCCACGCCAAATTGACCAATTAATTCGCTGTCTTTGGCTTGCTCGCCAGTTAGCGCTTCAAAAAATTGTTTCGTCCCCGACTTTGCGATAGTGCCGATGTGTTCTTGCACTTCTGCACGTGTCATACCAATACCGTTGTCGATAATGGTGACGGTGCGTTTTGCTTCGTCAAATTCTAAACGGATTTT
>OMIH01000042.1 GCA_900299045.1 Methylococcaceae bacterium | reverse complement strand
GTTTGAAACGCCGTACTAAAGTGATATTTAGCGCTAAAACTCGTGTCGTGATAGCTGTAATTATCCTCACCCCAACCGCCATCAGCGCGTTGAACGCTTTTTAACCATGTTACTGCTTTTGTATACATTTCATCGGTTTTAGGTAGAGATGTTTGTTCAAGAGCCAGTAATACAGACCACGTGCCGTAGATATAATTTGTTCCCCAACGTCCAAACCATGAGCCGTTTGGTTCTTGTTCAGCGCGTAAATAGTTGATAGTACGCGTCAATGCGTGGGCATATTCAGGATGATTTTTTGCGACTTTTCCCATAAGCATCGCGCAACGAGCGCTAACATCTGAGGTAGGGGGGTCAAGTAACGCACCATGATCAGCGAATGGAATTTCATTTAAATAATAATAAGTATTATCAACATCAAATGCACCATAACCGCCATTTTTTGATTGCATTTCTGCAATCCAGCGTGTAGCTTGATGGACAGAATCATTGAGTTCTGCCGCATTTTCAGCTTCAGTCATCGCAAACGCAACCACTGCTGTATCGTCTACATCAGGATAATGTGGGTTGTTGAACTGAAATGCCCAGCCCCCGCCTTTGACATTCGGGCGTGAAATTTGCCAGTCACCGGGTTCATCAAGTAATTGCTTTGATTTTAGCCATGTATAGGCGTTAGCTAAACTGTCACTGGTTGTTTGATTGGGTGTTGCTTTTTGCACTTCTTGTAGCGCAAGAACCGATAACCCTGTATCCCAAATAGGGGATAAACAAGGCTGGCAATACGCCTCATTTTCATTGATAACCAGTAATTTATCGATGGCTTTGCGTGCAGTCACTACTAATTCATGATTTTTGTCATAGCCTAATAAAATCAATGCTTCATACGCATTGACCATAGCGGGAAAAATAGCACCTAGACCATCTTCACCATTTAAGCGTTCAACAAACCAGTCATGCGCTTTTTGAATAGCCAATTCATGTGCTTTTTTAGGAATTAAGGGGCGCGTGATACGTCCTAGTTTATCGAGTCCTAAAAAGAATTTGTTGAGTAATGTGCGCTCTGGAAAATAATGTTGTTCTTCATCGGGATGCGTCACAAACAATTCGACTACGCTAATACTATGCGGATTTTTGGCAGTGGCTTTGAGTGTGCATAAAATAAACAAGGGAATCATCACGGTGCGCGACCAGTACGATACTTTGTCGATGTGAAACGGAAACCATTTAGGAAATAACATGATTTCAACGGGAATATACGGTACGCCACGCCAAGGCAACTGTTCAAACGTAGCGAGTGCAATGCGTGTGAATACGTTTGCTTTCGCCGCGCCACCTTGACGTAAAATCCATTCACGCAGCTTGGTCATGTGCGGCAAATGAATATCGTCGCCCGCCATCTTGAGCGCGTAATAGACTTTTACAGAACAGCTAATTTCGCCAATACCATGGGTGAAAAGAGGGTAGCTACCATCTTCGTTTTGACGAGAACGTAAATACACTGCAATCTTTGCTTGCAAGTTTTCATCAATATCGCCAAGGTAGTGCATCATCATGATGTATTCAGCGGGGATGGTGCAATCCGCCTCAAGCTCAAACACCCAATAACCTTGCGGATTTTGCAAGCGTAAAAGTGCATTTTGTGCTTGCGTTATCGCTTTATCTAAATTGAATGCTTTGGAATGAATAGCGGTAGAAGCGCTTTCATTATTTTCGCTACCGCTTGCATTTGGTGTGTCTTTAAACATGACTGTCGTCCTTAAAAATCACTGAATTTTTTGATATGCCCAATCATGAGAAACAAGTCCACGACTGGCAATGTTGAAAAGTGCAGTCAACAAAAAGTCACTGCGTACCGTTAAATTAGTCGCAACAATCGTTGCTTTAACGCTATTACGGGTAATTTTCGCGTCTTCTGATACATTAAAATCTAAGTTACTTTTGATTTTTCGCAGCGTTAAAATCGCCATACCAAGTGCCCATAAGCAAAATTTTCGAATCCCTGTTTCGTGTGCAGGAATTAAAAGCGTGTAGCGTAGTGCGTTGTGCAGATGCCCTTGTGCAATACTAATTAAGTGTTCTAATCCTTTACTAAACGCTTCATCGTGCGTTTCGGGTGTTAACGTTTTTAGTTCAAAACCGGTTTCTGTAAAAATATCTTGCGGCAACCAGCACACACCGCGCTGTGCATCATCCCAAATATCCTTCAAAATGTTGGTCATTTGCAAACCTTGACCAAATGAAACAGACAATTCTAATAACTGCGTTTCATGTGCGGCTATTTCTGGCGAATAATGGCAGAACAATTTGGCGAGCATTTCACCCACGCAACCAGCAACGTAATAGCAATAGCTATCCATATCCGCAAGCGTTGCTAGACCATCGTGCAAATTTTGAGCTTGAAAAATAGGCATCCCTTTTGCCATCGTATTAACGCATTGTGTCAGTGCTAACACTTGAGCGGGATCAAAGCTGTGCGTAATTTGAATGACACGCGGCAAGACATGAATTAATTGATGCTCTGCTGGAATGGTTTGCTCAGACAGTAAAGGCGCGAGATCAATTGCAAAAACTTCAGCGTTTTGTCCTGTTGTGACAACATCAATAAATTCACTACAAAAATACTTTTTTTGTTCAGGGCTGAGGGATACTTCATCTTCGATAGTATCAACAATACGACAGAGTAAATACGCATTTGCAACAACGCTACATAACGCTTTGGGCAATTGAGGAATGGTCAGTGCAAAAGTCCGAGAAACGCCATCGAGTAACAATGCTTGAAATTGATCATCAGATAATTCGTGTAGCGATTTTGAATTTTCTAAAGCAGTTTGAGTTTCATGGGTCATAAGTTTGAAGATACGATTTGCATTTTAAGAGAATGAAAAATAATTTTTATAGTGTAATAATAGACTTTTTGTTGGGTATTTGCAAAGCAATGTTGTTTTGTTGTGAATGTGCCAAAGCGACTTTATTGTAAAATTGATTTACAGCAAAAACAGGGACTTATTTAAATAAATTTACGTTAATACAAGATAATTTTAGGTAAAAACTGGAGTCACATACCAAAAGAGAGTATTCTAGTGAAAAAATAGATAAGCGTATGAAAGCATTTATCTTTTTATAACACACTGATTTTTAAGTTAGATTTGTTGTTGTTTTATAGCGACATTATTGTTTTGCGCTATAATTTTTTATTTTTGGAGAGATTATTTTATGGGTGTGCCATTACGTCAGCAGTTAGCTGTTGCGAGCTATTTACTCAAACAAAAAATAGGGGGAGTTAAAAAATATCCTCTCGTATTGATGCTTGAGCCTTTATTTCGCTGCAATTTAGAATGCGCGGGATGTGGAAAAATTGATTATCCCGATGACATTCTTGACAAACGCTTGTCATTTGAAGAATGTATGCAAGCCGTTGATGAATGCGGTGCACCTATGGTGTCTATTCCTGGTGGTGAACCTTTAATTCATAAAGAAATGCCTCAAATTGTCGCTGGATTAATTGAGCGTAAAAAATTTGTTTATTTATGCACGAACGCGCTTTTACTTAAAAAACGCATTGATGATTACACACCATCACCTTATTTGACGTTTTCTATTCATTTAGACGGTATGAAAGAAAGACACGATACATCAGTATGCCAAGAAGGGGTATTTGATCGTGCCGTAGAAGCAATCAAATTGGCGTTAGGTAAAGGTTTTCGCGTTACGATTAACTGCACCCTCTTTCAAGGTGAAACCGCACCTGAAGTGGCTGAGTTTTTAGATTACGCGATGGAATTAGGCGTTGAGGGCGTCACAATTGCCCCTGGATTTAGCTATGAACATGCGCCACAACAAGACGTGTTTATTAAAGGCAATGATATTAAAGAGCTTTTCCGTGGTATTTTCAGAATCGGCAAAAGTCGTAAATGGAAATTGAACCATTCATCACTTTACTTAGATTTTCTTGCTGGTAATCAAGATTACAACTGCACACCATGGGGAAATCCAACGCGCAATGTGTTTGGCTGGCAAAAACCCTGCTATTTACTCGCGGATGAAGGCTACGCTGCAACGTTTAACGAATTACTCGAAACAACGCCTTGGGATAAGTACGGCAATGTGAATAATCCAAAATGTGCAAGTTGTATGGCGCATTGTGGTTACGAGGCGACTGCTGTTGAAGATATGTTAAAAAATCCACTTAAAGGATTGTTAACAGCGATTCGGGGCGTGAATACGGAGGGTGATATGGTGAGTGTTCCAACACCGCTAGCACCTCAATCATCAACGCTTGCAGGCATTCCCATTAAAGTGGAATCAACGCATTAAAATTTTAGGGTAAGGAGCTTGTGATGCGGTTGAAAAAATTAGCCATTCTCACTTTATCATTGAGCAGTTTGTATGCAACGTCCGCTTTTTCGCAAGAAGAAAGCGCGACGGCGCGGCAAATTATTGATAAATTTCAAACCGAGCTTATTCATGTCATGAAAGACGGGAAAAAATTGGGTTATGCTGGGCGTTATGAAAAACTCGAACCCGCGGTTGTCAATAGTCATGATTTACCCAAGATTGCACGCATTGTTGTGGGTAAGGAAGGCGAAAAGTTAACCGAAGAGCAACAAAAAAAATTAGCAGAGGTGTTTACGCGTATTAGCGTGGCGTCTTATGCGCATAATTTTAAAGATTTCAGCGGTGAAGAATTTGTTATTGATTCGGAAGAGGAAACGAAAAACGGTGGCGTTGTCATTCATTCGCATCTCAATATTCCCGATGATAAACCCGTTAAATTTGATTATATGCTCAAAGAAAAAGGCGCAAGTTGGCGCATCATTAATATTATTGCAAATGGTGTGAGTGATTTAGCGTTGAAGCGTTCAGAATACACGGCAATTTTGCAGCGCGATGGATTTGATGCGTTGATTTCACAAATTAATGAAAAAATTGATAACTACGCAAAACAATAATGCGGAGAATAAAAAATAATGGAAAAATACGCTCATATTAAGATAATTGGTTTGGCATGCGGTGCTATGTTATCGGTAAATGCTATCGCCAAGGAGAAGGTTGCTGATCCTTATGAAAGCTTTAATCGTAAAATGTACGAATTTAACGAAAGTGTGGATCACTACGTTGCTGCCCCAATTGCTAATAGCTACAAAGCCGTAACGCCCAATTTTTTGCAGACGGGCGTTTTCAATTTTTTCAATAACTTGAAAAATTTTAATGTGGTCATTAACGATGTACTGCAAGCAAAATTCTCCCAAAGTGCATCTGATATGGGGCGTTTGACGATGAATTCTACTGCGGGATTAGGTGGTTTTATCGATGTTGCAAAGCACGTTGGTCTTGAGCAAAATGATGAAGATTTTGATCAAACGCTGGCTGTCTGGGGGGTACCTAAGGGGTCATACTTAGTCATGCCACTTATTGGTCCTATGACAATGCGCAGCTGTCCTGCGTCTGCCTTTGATGCGGCAACAAACCCAGCGAGTTATGCGAGTATTCCTGCCAATTATATCAGCGCACCAGTGCAATTTATGGGAGCGTTGAATGCGCGAGCGAATGCAGAAGGAGCGCTGAAATTCATTAATGAAGCCGCCATGGATAAATATGTTTTTACGCGCGAATCATTTTTGCAATGGCGTAAGAATTTAGAAACAGATGGCAAGGTCAATATGGATGATGATTTGATGTCGGAAAGTATTGATGACGCATCATTAACGCAAAATTGGCGTGACTACGGCAAACAATTTGAAAGTACCGCTCAATCGTTTAGCAGTGTGGCTCGTCAGTTTGATCAAACAGCAAAGACATACGAGCAAGCCAGTCATAAAATTGATCAAGCTCGCACATCGCACACTAAATAAAACGCGTAAAATTCAACAGGGTTTTAGAGTTAAATTAAAGCCCTGTTTCTTTTATTAAAAATGAAGCAGCGAATGTACATCGTATCCGTGCAGTTTTTCTCTGCCTTGCAAAAAATCCAGCTCAACCACAAATGCGCAAGCGTGCACAATACCACCTAATTTTTCCACTAGCTCACAACTCGCCTTTGCCGTGCCGCCAGTAGCCAGTAAATCATCAATTAACAGAACGCGATCACCTTGATTAAATGCGTCTGTGTGTGCTTCTAAAGTCGCACTACCGTATTCGAGATCATACGATACACTTGCTACGTCATAGGGGAGCTTATTAGGTTTTCTCAAGGGAACAAATGGCAGTCCCATTTCCCACGCCACTAAACTCCCAAAAATAAACCCACGTGCCTCCATGCCGGCAATAACTGTAATGTCACTGCCTAAAAAAGGGGCAATGAGTTGATGTACCGTTAATTTGAGTGCAGCAGGATCTTTGATAAGGGGGGTAATATCTTTGAAAATAATGCCCTCGTTAGGAAAGTTAGGAATATCGCGAATTTTATTTTTTAATTGATTCATAAAATGTCCGTTAGGATAAGCGTACACGCGGATCTACGAGTGTGTAGGAAATGTCGGTGAGTAGTAAACCAATGATGTAGAGTACGGAGCCTAGAAACACCATGGAACGCACAATCGCAAAGTCTTGGCTATTAATTGCATCGATGGTGTAGCTACCAAGTCCGGGAATACTAAAAAACGATTCCATAATTAAACTTCCCATAAAAAGCAGTGGCAAAATCACAACGACACCGGTCAAAATAGGAATCATAGCGTTAGGCAGTACATGACGAAATAAGGTTTGTGTTTGAGTTAAGCCTTTTGCTCGGGCGGTTCGTACATATTCTTTTTCAACTTCTTCTAAAAACAAGGTTTGATACCAGCGTACACCTGAGCCAATGCCAGTAAATACGCCAATAATGACGGGTAAAATTAAAAATTTGATTGAGGCAAAACCGTCATCGTAGCCTGAAATAGGCACTAATTTTAATATTTTAGCGATAAAAAACTGACCGCTAATAATATAAAACAGTGAGGAGATAGACATCAAGGTAACACAGAGAACAATGCCCATTTTTTCAATATAGCCACGTCGAAACAGCACCATCATGAGTGCGGCAGAAATATTCACAATAAGTCCGAGAATCAGTGTTGGCAGCGCAAGCGCCAAACTCGGTATTGCACGTTCTTGGATGTCCGCGCTAATGTTTCGACCACTATCAGAAATGCCAAATCGAAACAGCATTAACCCCACGGATTTACTATAAAAAATGGTTTGCGTCACCTTATCGCTGCCTTGAGCATCTAAGTTCCAAAGCAACGGTTTATCGTAGCCATGTTGCACTTTCCAGTTCGTGACGGCTTGCGTGGTGACGTGTTTTTGTCCAAGTTGCATACGCGCCATGTCGTCAGGGCTATTAACAACAAAAAAAAGCACAAACGTCAATACATTTACCGCAAATAAAAGTGGTAGGGCATAAAGTAAACGTCGAATAATGTAGCTAATCATAAAATGGGGATACGCGTTTTATTCATCGCCAAGTTGCGTGAGTAATTCGGCTTGATGTTCACTAATGAGCGGTTGAAGGACTTGATCTAATCCGCCTTCCATAATGTCATCGAGCTTATACAGGG
Source organism: Methylococcaceae bacterium (assembly GCA_900299045.1). Classification (GTDB taxonomy): domain Bacteria; phylum Pseudomonadota; class Gammaproteobacteria; order Methylococcales; family Methylomonadaceae; genus UBA10906. The sequence goes on along the minus strand of OMIH01000042.1, from coordinate 8,137 downwards.
TTAAATTAATACGGTGATCGGTTAATCGTCCTTGTGGATAGTTATAAGTACGAATTCGCTCAGAGCGATCCCCGCTACCGACTTGAAGTTTACGCATTGAAGATTGTTCAGCGTGTTGTTTCTCTTGCTTGGCTGAAAGTAAGCGAGAGGCAAGTAGTGACATGGCACGCGCCCGATTTTTATGTTGAGAGCGTTCATCTTGGCATTCAACAATCACCCCTGTGGGAATGTGTGTGATGCGAATTGCAGATTCTGTTTTGTTAATATGTTGTCCTCCCGCACCGGATGCACGATAAGTATCCACTTTCAAATCAGCAGGATTGATATCAATTGCATCAATCTCCTCTACTTCGGGCATGATAGCCACTGTACACGCTGAGGTGTGGATGCGACCTTGTGATTCAGTTTCTGGGACGCGTTGCACGCGATGTGTACCGGACTCAAATTTTAATTGCGAATACACATCACGCCCAGAAACACGCAAGATAATTTCTTTATAACCCCCGTGCTCACCTTCATTTTCGCTAATAATTTCCGTTTGCCAGCCTTTGCGTTCGGTGAAGCGTTGATACATTCGCGCAAGGTCGCCTGAAAAAATGGCGGCTTCATCTCCACCAGTGCCTGCGCGAATTTCTAAAAAGATGTTGCGATTATCATTCGGGTCTTTTGGTAGCAGTAAGAGTTGTAATTCATGCTCTAATTGTTCAATTTGATTTTGCGTGTCGGAAATTTCATCTTTTGCTAATTCACGCATGTCAGGGTCGCTATCATTTGCCATTTCTTTCGCGGCGGCGAGTGACTCTAATAGTTGTTCATAGCGTTTATAGCACTCTACTAATGGACTGATTTGTGCGTATTCTTGACTTAATGAACGAAATTTATTTTGATTGCCTTGCGTTTCAGGTTCAGAGAGTAACGCTGAAATTTCATCGTGTCGTTCACAGAGATTTTGTAATTTTTGTGCTATTGATGGTTTCATTATCGAGAAGGATTAAGTTGAAAAATTTCTAAAGCGGCAGCAAGAACATCGTGGCGTTCAGTTTCGGCCGCTACGCGCAACTGCGCACTAGGTGTATGGAGTAGTTTATTGGTGAGTGTATGGGCTAAACGTGTAATGACATCGTGAGCGGGTGCGCCATTATTGAGGGAGATAAGGGCTTTTTGAAGTGCCTCATCGCGCCAAATTTCAGCTTGTGTCCGATAATCCTTAATGAGGGATTGCGCACTTTGAGCGCGTAGCCACGCGAGAAAATAATCCACTTGTGTGTCGATAATCTCTTCGGCTTGCATAGCGGCTTGGCGGCGTGAATTCATGTTTTGCTCAACAGTATGTTGTAAATCGTCAACGGTATATAAATACACGTCCTCTAGTTTTTCAACTTCCATTTCGATATCACGCGGCACCGCCAAATCAACCATAAACATGGGTTTATGTTTGCGTTTTTTTAACGCACTTTCCACACTGCCTTTGCCTAAAATAGGTAATTGGCTACCTGTGGATGCAATGACAATATCTGCCTCCGCTAAATGATTGGGGATTTCAGCTAAATTAATTGCATAGCCATTAAACTGCATAGCAAGATGATGCGCTTTGTCGAGCGTTCGGTTAGCAATAATGAGGCGTCCGATGCCTTGTTGATGTAAATGTCTTGCGGCAAGTTCAATTGTTTCGCCAGCGCCAATTAACAAGGCAGTTTGTTCGCTGAGTTTATCGAAAATTTGTTGCGCTAATTGCACCGCAGCAAAAGCTACTGAAACAGGACTTGAGCCAATAGCGGTATCTGTGCGCACTTTTTTGGCAGAGGTAAAGGTGTGTTGAAATAATTTACCTAATAATTTACCAATTGTTTGAGCGTCACAAGCGGTTTGATACGCCGTTTTCATTTGCCCCAAAATTTGTGGCTCCCCTAAAATCATTGAATCAAGACCGCAGGCAACGCGAAAGAGGTGACGAATGAATGCGTTTTCGCTATAACTATAAAGATACGGGGTTAATTCTTTTTTGGCGAGATGTTTGTGTTGACTGAGCCAATCAATTAAAAGATTTACATCCGCTGATTGCGTCACGCAATACAATTCAGTACGATTGCACGTTGATAAAATGGCTGCTTCGCTAATATCGTTCACATGCACGAGATCTTGCAAGGCTTGATGTAATTCGTCAGTTGAAAAGGCTAGCTTTTCACGAATAGCAACGGGCGCTGTATTGTAATTTATGCCGATAGCAAGAAGTGTCATTGAAGAAATTGTTGTAGATGAAAATTAAGTTAGTACATTATAAAGCAATATTACCATGTAGTTTTTACCTTATGCGCTAACGTCTGTATGATGCCTCTATTCTAAAGAAATACAGACCCATTCGACAAATGGAAAAAACAGCATTCTAATTTAGCCATATTTTCTGTTACGCTATGAATAAACTCAACATCAAGTCATAAACTAGGAATAAGTGTGTGTCAAAGTTACCATTTTTATCTTTTATAGGCGTTATTTTATTAAACGGTTGCGCGATTGATTCTGAAAAAGTTCAATTGCCAGATTCGTTAGAGCATGAAAAAGCGGGAGCGCTAGACAATTCTACAGGGGAGAGCGAGGCAATTTCAGCGACACCGCAACTGCCCAAATTGCCACCACTTGAGCCAAAGACCGCCATTGATCCCGATGTCATGTATTTGCTTTTAGCGGCAGATATAGCCATGCAACGTCAACAATATTCGCTAGCATACGAAGCGTATATGGAATTAAGTAAGCGCGTGCATGATCCTAAGTTTTCAGAACAAGCAGCTAAACTTGCATTGCAAATTAAAGATTCCCGCAAGACGAATGATGCCGTGTCAATGTGGATTAATCAAGAACCCAAAAACGTCACAGCGCGAAAACTTGCCGCATTATCTGCGCTGCGTGGTCACGATAAATCAGTTGCGGTTAAGCAATTGAGCGCGTTACTGACAGCAGAACCCGAGAATTTTGAAAATGCACTTTTAGAACTGAGCAGTATTTTACAAAAAGAGGGAAAAGAAAAATTTATTTATGACGCATTAGAATCGCTTTCCACAAAAACAAATAGCAATAAAGCCGTAATTTATTTTGTGCAGTCATTGCTGTCAATGCAAATGAAAAACAATGTACAAGCTGAAAATAAGGTTAAGCAGACTTTACAGCTACAACCCGATTGGGAGCATCCGTTATTAATTCAAGCGCAATTAGCTTTTATGGCGGGGGGTTTTTGTCGTGTAAAATTATTACTGAATGACGCCGTTTTAAAGCATCCCAATAATGCACCTTTTAAAAAATTATTGGCGCAAACATTAATTAAAACATCCGATTATGAATCAGCTGCGGGGCTTTATGAATTGTTAATCAATCAAAGTCCTAAGGAAGGCGATAACTACATCGCTTTAGCGTTGATTAATTTAGAGTTGAATAAAGATGAAAATGCACAAACTATTTTGAAAACGCTGTCAGAGCAACCGCAGTGGGAATCAGCGGCTAATTTTTATTTGGGAAAAATTGAAGAAAAGCACAATAATTCAGCCGCAGCGATTGCGTTATTTGATAAAGTATCCGATCAGCAATTATCACTAGAGGCGGCGGTTTCATCGATCAATTTGCTAGTGAAAGAACGTCAGTTCGATCAGGTTGATTCGCGTTTGAATGTATTATTGCAAAAATATCCTCAGCAAAAATTGCGTTTTGTTTTGATGCAAGCAAGCTTATATAGCCAACAAAATCAACAAGAAAAGTCATTTAACTTATTAAGTGAGCTACTGTTGCAATTTCCAGATGAAAAGGATGTTTTATATACACGCGCTTTAGTTGCAGAGCATTTGGGGCGATTAGATGTGCTTGAAACAGACTTAAAAAAAATTATTGCAAAATATCCTGATGATGTAGATGCCCTTAATGCGTTAGGTTATAAATTATTAGATGACGCATCCCGTTATCATGAAGCAGAGAAATATTTGCAGCACGCTATTAAACTGCGACCAAATGAACCGGCAATTATGGACAGTTTTGGTTGGTTACAATTTAGATTGGGTAAATATCCACAAGCGTTAGTGTATTTGCAATCTGCGTATGAAAAACAAAATTCAGGTGAAATAGCCGCGCATTTATGTGAAGTTTTATGGTCAATGGGGCGCAAAGAGGAGGCGCAGCAGGTATTTGATAGTGCGCTCAAGCTCTCGCCTGACGACATTGATTTAATGGACTTTAAAAGACGTTTTTTAAAATAGAGGTTGTAGGTGAAAAAAACGTGTTTATTGATGACAGGTATTTTACTGTTGCCAGCCTGTTCAACGTTGACAATGTCGCCGGATGTGACTTATCAGTCAAATAATAATGCGCAGAGTCGTTTGTATGATTTGCAACAATGGTCTTTTGAGGGGCGTATTGCAATTGTTACTCAGCATGATGTTGATCAAGCGAATATGAGTTGGACACATTTGCCTAGCGAGGATACCATCAAATTGTCTGGTCCACTAGGGCAGGGCGCGGTGATAATTGCGTTGAACGCTGAGGGCGTGACCATTGATCGTGGAGGTGGTGACATCAAGACATCGACAGATCCTGAAAAATTGATTAATCAAGAAATCGGATTATTTGTGCCTGTGTCTGCTTTGCGTTATTGGGTGATTGGTGTGCCTGAAAAATCGCAGCAAGCAACAATGATTGATAATGGATTTGAGCAGATGGGGTGGCGTAATCAATATAAAGCCATGCAATCTGTTAATGATTATCTTTTGCCTCGCAATATGACGGTCACAAATGCGTCTATAAAATTGAAGCTTTTTATTGATCAATGGAGTTTAGATGGAAATTGAAAATAGTGTCTATTCGTGGGGTAAGAAATACCCTGCACCCGCAAAATTAAATTTAATGCTTCGCGTGGTGGGGCAGCGAGAAGATGGCTATCATCTACTGCAAACGGTTTTTCAATTTGTTGAATTGTGTGATTGGTTGACATTTCTGCCAAATAACACAAGCGATGTGGTGCTCGAGGATGCTATTTCTGGTGTTGAGCATGCGGACAATTTGATTGTAAAAGCAGCAAATTTATTAAAAAAAGAAACAGGCTATGCTGGCGGCGTTCATATTCGTTTAGATAAGCATTTACCAATGGGAGGAGGGCTTGGTGGAGGCAGTTCTGATGCGGCAACGACATTGGTTGTCTTGAACGCGTTATGGAATTTGCAATTATCTCAAGATAAATTAATCGCTTTAGGGCTGGTGCTAGGCGCAGATGTTCCTGTTTTTATTTTTGGATATGCTGCATGGGCGGAAGGTGTTGGTGAAAAATTATCGAAAATAAGTGTTCCAGAACAATGGGTTTTGATTATTAAACCGGATTGTCATGTTAATACACGAGATATTTTTTTAGCAAAAGAGTTGACAAGAGACAGTAAAAAGATAACAATAGACGAATTCAACGCAGGGCAAACAAAAAATGATTGTCTTGGCGTGGTTTGTAAGCATTATGAAGCAATTGAAAAAGCATTATGTGATTTGAGTGTTTTTTCTGAGGCAAGATTAACAGGAACAGGGGCGTGTGTATTTGCGCTCTTTGCTTCGAAGGAACTTGCTATTGAGGCAGAGCTTACACTTAAGGACAAGTGGCAAACCTATCTCACCAAAAGTTGTAATAAATCACCCTTATTTTCTTAAATAAAATTGGGTCGTCGCCAAGCGGTAAGGCACGGGGTTTTGATCTCCGCATACCAAGGTTCGAATCCTTGCGACCCAGCCATATTCTCTACTACGCTAATCCATTCATGGAGTATTTATGAGTGACACCAATCTCATGGTGTTTTCTGGAAATGCTAACCTAGCTTTGTCTGAAGGCATAGTAAAAAAACTCAATATGCGTCTTGGCATGGCAACACTTGGTCGCTTTAGCGATGGTGAAATAGCATTTGAGATTGAAGAAAATGTTCGAAGTAAAGAAATTTTCGTTATTCAGCCAACATGCTCGCCAACAAATGAAAATTTGATGGAATTGCTTGTAATGATAGATGCTATTAAGCGTGCATCAGCGGCAAAAATTACAGCCGTTATGCCTTATTATGGCTATGCTCGTCAAGATCGCAGAACGCGGTCAGCAAGGGTTTCTATTAGTGCAAAATTAGTTGCCAAAATGATTGAGCAGGCAGGTGCAAACAGTATTTTAACCATTGATTTGCATGCTGATCAGATTCAGGGTTTTTTTGATATTCCTGTTGATAATGTTTATTCGTCGCCACTTTTGCTTGGTGACATTTGGCGTCAGCAGTATAAAAATTTGATTGTTGTATCACCTGATGTTGGTGGTGTTGTTCGTGCTAGGGCGTTAGCTAAGCGTCTTGGTGATGCAGATTTGGCTATCATTGATAAGCGTCGACCTAGGGCAAATGTTTCGGAAGTTATGCACATTATTGGTGATGTTTCTGGTCGAACGTGCATTTTGGTTGATGATTTAGTGGATACTGCAGGGACGTTATGTCATGCTGCAAGTGCATTAAAAAAACATGGGGCAATTAAAGTAGTTGCGTATTGTACGCATGCTGTTTTATCGGGTGCTGCCATGTCAAATTTGCGTAATTCGGAGCTTGATGAGTTGGTTGTAACCGATACCATCCCTTTGAGCAAAGAGGCTATTGAGTTAGGTAAAATTAGGCAGTTAAGTGTGGCAGAAATGCTCGCGGAAACAATTAGACGTATTTCAGCTGGCGAATCTGTTAGCTCGATGTATGTGGATTAAAATTTAATAGCGTACCTAAAAGCGGGTACAAGGTAATTAAAATGTCAGGTGTATTTGAATTTGTTGCTGAGCATCGTAAAGGGGCAGGCAAGTCTGAAGCTAGAAGAGTTCGTCGCGCAGGTGGTGTACCTGCAATTATTTACGGTCATGGTGAGCCGCAAACATTATTACTAAGCCATAATGAAGTATTGAAACATTTGTCACACGATGATGTATATTCGTCTGTTGTCAATGTCACTATTGATGGTAAAACTGAAAAAGCGATTTTAAAGGGTGTGCAGCGTCATCCAGCTAAACCACGAGTGATTCATCTTGATTTTTTGCGCGTTGCTAATTAATTTGGATAGCAATTAACAAGATAGAGAGTGAGTTTCTGTGATTAAGTTAATTGTTGGCTTGGGAAATCCAGGGCAAGAATATGAAAAAACCCGGCATAATGCTGGGTTTTTGTTTTTAGATCTTTTGGTTGCGCGTACTGGTGGTGCATGGTTGAATGAATCGCGTTTTAGTGGTCAAACATCGGTGGTGACTATTCAAAATGAGGTTGTTCGCTTGATTAAGCCTATGCTGTATATGAATCGCAGTGGGCAATCGGTAGGTAATATTGCACGGTATTACAAAATAGACGCAAGCGAAATTTTAGTTGTGCATGATGAATTGGATTTTAATGCTGGCATGGTGAAGCTAAAAAAGTCCGGAGGGCATGGTGGGCATAATGGGCTAAAGGATATTATTTCGCATTTAAGTTCGACTGATTTCTGGCGTTTGCGTATTGGGGTGGGACGTCCTAGTGCATCGCATCTCGTTTCTAACTATGTGCTGAGTGCGCCAAATAAGTCCGATGAACTTGCTATTTATAAAGTATGTGAGTGCACTTTAAATGATATTGATATGCTGATTTTAGGTGAAACTGAAAAAGCAATGAGTAAAATAAATACGCATATTTTAACTTAATTGTTGACAAAGTCATTTGGGTAAAAGATAATAGAAAAATATTAAGGAGGGGTTCCCGAGCGGCCAAAGGGATCAGACTGTAAATCTGCCGGTTCTACCTTCGGAGGTTCGAATCCTCCCCCCTCCACCAGAATATCCAGCGGGTGTAGTTCAATGGTAGAACTCCAGCCTTCCAAGCTGATCACGTGGGTTCGATTCCCATCACCCGCTCCAGATCTAAATTAAGAGGCTCATATAGCTCAGTAGGTAGAGCACTTCCTTGGTAAGGAAGAGGTCACCAGTTCAAATCTGGTTATGAGCTCCAAATGATATGTAGGATAACATAAATGGCTAAAGAAAAGTTTTCGCGTAGCAAACCGCATGTAAACGTAGGTACAATTGGTCACGTTGATCATGGTAAAACAACGTTAACAGCGGCTTTAACAAGTGTAATGGCAAAATTACACG
>OMIH01000041.1 GCA_900299045.1 Methylococcaceae bacterium | reverse complement strand
AGGCTTGATCATATTCTGCCCAATTCGTTACTCGATAGTTGGCTTTTTTCACTCGATAGCTGTTTGTCATTGCTTCAGATGCCGTTTTTTTAAATTCTGATATTCTCACATCTTTGCTATTTATGCACCAACGCCGTGTCAAAAAGGAACGAAATCAAATTATTTGCAAGCTTTGTCATAGTTTGAGGCAGGTTTTGTGGTGCTGGATTCAATATGAACCCGACCCGTTAAAGCGATAACTACGGATCTAAAATCATTGAGTACATTTGACGTGCAAAAACTAAATGTACCATTATTGAGTCCCTCTGAGTGAATTTGCCCATACTTATCGTAATAAATATAATTTTTATACGCAGTGGGTGTTTTTACGTCTAAACTCACAGGCAGCGCATCAAAATTTGCTAAGACGGATTCTCCGTCATCTAATTGATTATTTTGCATTTTTTCATCAATAAACACTAACCAGCCGTTTTTCCATTGGTTATTTTTGTTTGTAATCACGGCATTTTTTTGCTGTTTTAAGGCTTCAAAACGCGCTAATTGTAATGCGCTAACCATTGCATTTGCGCTTGATGTGAGGCGACTGCTCATCATAATCGATTGAAAATTGGGCAATCCAATAGCGAGTGTGATTGAAATAATGACTAACACCATCAATAATTCTGTTAGCGTAAACCCTTTTACGTTATTCATTTTTCGATGATTTCTCTTAAATTGAGCTGGCGATGTGTATTCACAAAATACGCACTAATCAACTGGCGTGGCGCACTGTCATCGCCACTTGAAAACACACGGAGGGTCACTAAACAATCCATCCCCGTACCAGAAACCGACAAAATTTCTGCATTATTTAGATTAGGAATTGGCGTAGCGATTTGTGTGTTAGCACATTGCGTTAAATAATTACCGTCAATTGCATGTTTAGCGAGGATTAGCGTATTTTCTGCATTAGCGAGTGTTTGTATTTGCAGTTGTTTATTCATTGCAATATGAAATTGCTGTTGATTTTGGGCAATCATCCGCGTGGTAGCAAGCGTTAAAAGTAATAAAAAGAGTAAACTAAAAACCAACACCACACCGCGTTGAGTATAAAACATCCTATATTTCATTGAGCAAGTGCTTGAAGATAAATGACTTTTGAAAATACATGATAAAGTCGATTATCACTTGCGGTGTAAACTGTATTTTCAATTGTGTATTTCATTTTGGCGTTCGTTAAATTGTTATCCGCACTGCGCATGACAAGAAAGACTTTCACCGCAAAGATGCTTTTCCAGTCACTTACATCAGCTGCCTTGGCATAGTAAAATGTATCGTCATCTAAATTATTAATGTCATTTTTAATTTGCACGCCATAGCGAAATTCAAGTTTTTCCACTTGTGAAATCAAAGGTTTTGCATTCAAAGGATCGACGTTAGTTTGTTTTACTTTGCAATAAAAAACAGGGACGCCATCACCATCTTTATCTTCGTAGATAGAGATAGTCAGCATATCGTTTTCTTTATAAGTGAGAGAGTTGGTGCATAGTGAATTATTTAATTCTTTTTCATCGGTTAATTTAAACCGATAAACCAATTCGTTGTCTAAACCATGTATATATTCATTTTGGTTAAAATCGATTTTTGAACCTATCACGGCAGTATCGGTTTTGAATAAATCCATTTTTCCATCGCTAGAATAGCCTGCCAATGCCATACTTTTGGATAGCAAATCCAGCACAAAGACCGCGTCTTCGGTCATGTCAGATAAATTGCGTTCGAGTGCGAAATTTTGTTGAGATTCCATGAAAAGTTGGCTTATGCCCGCTATTAGAAAAAGGGAAAGCAACATACTGACCAGTAATTCAATAAGCGTCATGCCGCTTTGCTGTCGCGTCATGATGGAATAATTTCTAAATAAAACGTGGCGTTTTGTGAAAAAATACCTGATGTCTTGGTGTTAGCGCGTGTCCAAGATGTCACCAAACACAATGCGTTAGACGTTGAGCCAATGCAGGGCGCTTTATTTACTCTGCTGCTTAATTGAATCGTGACGGTGGCTTTGGAGGGGAGGCTTTTTTGTGCGTTTCGCACCCATTCCCCGTAATCGTTTGAGGCGAGTTGCGCTTTGGTGCATGGGGCTGTTTTTGTGCAAAGCGTCGATGTATTTGGCGAGATAGTTAACCAATCTACGCCTACATTTGAGCGCATACGCGCCTGCATATCCGTTGCGAGTAGAATGGCTTGCTGCATAGCATAAGCATCTTGACTGTCGCGCAGAGCAATCACCCGTAGTCCTGCAAGTCCAAGCAACCCAATAGCTAAAATAACCATGGAAACGAGGACTTCAATTAGCGTAAAGCCTTGATTGCGAGGTGAATGAAAGGACTGCATTTTCTATGATTTTATTGATCGCGGGGTTTTAGTGGTTTGTGGTGTTTGATTTTCGGTTTTTTAGGGTAAATCACTTCGTTTGGCGTAGGAACGTACAGACCAATGTTGTCAGCACAAAAATGCAAAATGCGCTCAAGATAATCGTTAAAGGCTTTTGTATCTAAATCTTTTGTGCTACTAAGGCGCTCAACCATCACGCCACCGATTATTTCACAATCAATAGGCAAAAATGTGCGTTTAAATGAGGCATGAAGCTCTTCAGGCGTAAACCCCGTGTATTCAGAAATAGTGCGTAGTACAACGCCAAAATAATAAGCATTTTGGTAGCGTGTTCGTCCATTTTTGTGCTGTTTAATTTCAACGCTCAACACAATGGGAGAAGTCACATCAATGCCATTGATAAAGGCTAACACTTCTTCTTTTGCGTGTTGGTTATTGATAACGAATTTCATGGGCAGAGTCGTTTGTTTGAAATGACGCTAGACGTTTTGAATGGTAAAAGTGCAGAGCCTACTTAAAAAAAACACCCTTCTATTTTATTAGAAGGATGTTCATTGGATCATTACGCGGTTGCATCAAAAAGCGAGCCTACGCCATTTGGCAGCGAATTATTGCCATTGATGGCAGATAATTGCTTCAAAAAGTCTTGCAAGTTGACGCTTGACGCGGCATTAGGGTCTGCTGAGTTGGAATCAGCAGAAGTGCCGCTTAATGCGTTAACAAGACTACTAAACTTGGATTGCAGCGTCGTATGTTGACTGCTGTTATTATCAAGTGCAGTAATTAAGTTTTGCATACTTGCCGTTGGATTGCTATACGCGTTAATTTGCGTCGATTGGACACTTGCGCCGCTGTCGTTATTCCCGTTTTGTGCGGTCGTTGCGTTGCTTTGCGTAAGTGTTTTATATAAGTCTTGCAAAAATACTTGCAACACTTTTTTCGCATCCAAAGGCGATGTACTACTAACAGTAGATGAGCTACTGTTATTGTTTGCGCTACCACTGCCAATACTTAGACCAAGGCTTTGCAAGGCTTGCACCGCACTCTGCATGAGTGAGCCGTTATTCGCATCGGCTTTGATGCTTGCAACAGCTAACTTAAGCGCATCATTACTACTGACCTGTGTTTGCGAAACGTTGTTAACCGCTTGCGTTGAGGTGAGTAATGTTGCTGAGTTACTTGTAGAAATTGACATAATTCGTTACCTCAATTATTAACGAAAATTAGTTTTCTATCGCATAAAATAAATTCATGCGTGTGTGTTATCGGCATCGTGACCGCAAACTTAAAAAGTGATATTAAATCACCGTGGCGGGTGCAACGCCAATAATGGACAGTCCAAGATCCTCGAGCATAGCGAGATCAATAGCTGAGATACTGCGTACTTCACCTTTGCCAAAAGTGTCTGACATCAAATCATTGTCAAGTGTGAGATGATAATATGCCGAGCCATTGCCCGCACTTGAGGGCACTAAGGCAATGGGCTTGTTCCCATTGAGCGCTTGCGTATGCAGCCCTGTAAACACGGGTGAGCCATTTTGCATTGATACAAGTGCATCAAAAGGCGTTTTTGCGCCATTAGAATCTAAGTTTCCAGTAAACGCTAAACCATGCAAAATTTCATGCGTTAAAATACTCACAAAATCATATTTACCCGCAACAGCTTTACCGGTAAAAGACATTTGATTAATGTCAGTTAAATTGATGTAAAGCGTTAAATCATCTTGATTAGGATTAGTGTCTGTTCCTTGCAGTGAATCTGCAAGAAATGCAGTCGTTTGCGTAACACCATTTGACCCCGTGCTGTTTTCGAGTGTCGCACTCGTTTCTGCGAGCACTTTTGCGCTGACACGCTCGGTGAGTATTTGCAATTGGAGTGGTACTTTTGTGTTGAGATAATGACCGATATTGTCCAGGCTTATTTTTAATGCGTTTTGCACGTCGCTAAGATAAGTACCTAATTTTGCAGAGCTCAAATCTATGCTGTATTGAAAATTGGTGCCACCAGAAATAGCGCTGGTATTAGACGTTGTGGGGTCGGTTATCGTAATGCTATATGGATTCCATGTTGCTGTTAGTGTTTTATTGGCAAATTCAAGTTGAGTGCCGTTGGTATCGTAGCTGACATTGACAACAGCGGCAATCGATCCGGTGGTGTTATCTGTGACCACGACACTTCCCCGCTTTACACTGTAATTGTAATCGGATGCGTTGCCATCAAAGGCGACTGTTTCTACATTACTTGCAACGCTTGCCCCTAAAACACCATGCGCAATCGTGACTTTTTCTTGCGCTGAATTACCGTAAATCTGCAAATTATTCACAGTTGCTGTGTAATGTTGATTTTGGTCAAGTTGAATACTGGATAAATTAAAAATTCCCTTTCCTGAACTATCAAGCGATAGCGTGCCTGCGGCATTGGCGAAATAGAGCGCTTCATAGTGACGGTCAGCAACAGCTAGCGTCGCAATATTGCCTGTATTTGACGTTAAGGTGAGTGTATTTTGAGAAGAAAGTAGCGCACTGGGATTGAACTTCACGCCTGTTAAGATCACAGATTCAACAGCCGAGTCGATAGTGACACCGTTCACATTTTGCGCGAGTGTGACTTGTTCTGTGCCTTGATTGCCATGAATATTTAAATTATTGGTTTTTGCTATATAAGACTGCCCAAAGCCGATATTAACGTCTAACCCAACGGTCGTTGTTTGCACTATTTTTTTATAAGAAAGCGAACTGACATTGTAAAACGACTGTAAAAATTGATTAAATTTGTTTGACATTAACGATTCTCCTCTAAAAAAACGGCTATTTATTATTCAGTTACAAAAGACCTAATCTCTCTCTTCGTGATATCGGTTGTGATTTCGGTGTTCTTTGCGCTCGTGTGCAGGATGTTTTTCATAGCGTTCATGCTGCTCGTATCGCTCATGCTCTTGGTGATGTTCATGATGCTCATTTTCGTAATGATAATGTGGCTGTGGAGCGTAGTAATGCTGGGGAGGTGTGTAGTAGTATTCTTGTGTGTAATAGGTTGATTGAGGCACGGTTCTATAAGCAGAATAGCCATAGTACGGTGCAGGGCGCTCGTAAGCGCATCCTGATGAAAGTAGACTCAATGTGATTAAAAAAGTTAATCGTTTCATGCTGCACCGTGCTGGTTGAGAAAATGATTATTTCGATTTTTCGCTGTCTTCTGTATTTGCCATAAACGACGCAAGGCATTCCATTTCACTTTCCATATAGTTGGAGCGTGCAGCGGCTAATTCTTTTGGCGATCCAAAATCGTTGCGCAATTCTTCCATCGTTTTTTTAGGATCGGGCGACTCTGTTAAGGTTAACATTTTTGCATAATTGCGATAAGCCGTTAAACGCGCAGGGTCAAGCGCAAATAATCCAGGCATGTTATCTGACGATGTGTCTACAATGCAGCCTGCCATTTTTTCAGTAGGTACTTTGTAGTCTTTAGGATCTTGCGAATTGTTTTCGCGTTGTAGTGCGGATAAAACAGCCGCTTCATAATTATTTTTTTCACTACAGCCGTTGAGGAGTAAAGCGGTCAGTGTGAGGAATAAAATTTTCTTCATTGCATCCAATCTCGATAGTTTAAAAAAAAGCGCGTTTTTCACACACAAATTGATGTCATTATTTAAAGCGTGATTCGTAATTCAGTAGCCTGTTTGTCTTTAATATCAAACGCGCGTAATTCTAAGATACCTTTTGTGTTAAGCGAAATAATAAAATGCAGTGCATCAATATACGCTAAATTATCTAAATCAAGTGATGAAGGGTAGGCGGGCGCACTGGGGTGTGAATGATAAATAGCAAAGACTTCTTCGCCACGTTCACGCAAGGTTTTCATCGTGGCGATATGCGCTGAAGGGTCAAATAAAAACTGTGTTGCTGGCGTTTGTGCACTATTTTTAATCGGGTAGCAATGCGTGGGAATGTTATTTTTATGACTAACAATGCCGCAAATCTCTGCCTCTGGGGAAAGTTGGGCGAGATTAAGGAGCTGACTTGTTAGTTTGCGTGAAAGTGTAATGTGAGCGGTCATGAGTATCTCAGTGAAATAAATAACAAAACGTTGCCTTAGGTTTTGGGGAGTGTCACACCGGTTTGTCCTTGGTATTTACCACCTCTATCCGCATACGAGGTTTCGCATTGCTCGTCACCACCAAAAAATAACATTTGTGCAACACCTTCATTAGCGTAAATTTTAGCAGGCAAGGTCGTTGTATTTGAAAATTCGAGCGTGACGTGTCCTTCCCATTCGGGTTCTAAAGGCGTTACATTGACAATAATACCGCATCGCGCATACGTCGATTTACCGAGGCAAATGGTGAGCACATCACGCGGAATACGAAAATATTCTACCGTTCTCGCTAACGCAAAAGAATTGGGCGGAATAATACAAACGCTCGATTGCACATCGACAAAACTGGTGGGATCAAAGTTTTTTGGATCCACAATAGCGGAATTGATATTGGTAAAAATTTTGAATTCATCTGCACAGCGTACATCATAACCGTAGCTTGACGTGCCATAAGAAATAACACGCCCGTTTTCGTTTTCGCGCACTTGATTGTGTTCAAAAGGGCTAATCATCCCGTGCTCTGCCGCCATGCGACGTATCCATTTATCTGATTTGATGCTCATAGCGCGTAAAGAAAAAAGGTTAAAAGTTAGTTTACAATGTGATGACCGCGATTACGCATACAGCTTGAGTAAGCGCGTTTATATTCATCTTCTGCTGAAAAGCCTTGTTTTGCCGCGCCACCAATGCCACCAGCCGCCGCGCCAAGTGCCGCGCCTGTCCCTGGACTGCCTACAATTGCGCCAAGTGCTGCGCCTGTTGCGCCACCAATCAGTCCGCCAACGCCCGCGCCAATAGCTGTTTCTTTTGCTGTGCCCCCAGACGCATGGGTTGCTAATTGTTGGCAATCGCCCATATCTCGATTGATGAACTGTGCGTTTGGATCGCCATAAGCGTCTACGGTGGGTGTCCAGCCACCTTGACTATAGCAACCAGCAAGCGACAGCGTACTGACAAGAAGAAAGCTCATTTTGGTTGTCGATGTCATAAAAATTACCGTGTGAAGTCAAAAAAATTGCACTATGCGATAAATAGTAATCGATTGAGTGAGGACAAACAAGAAGGGAAGAAAAAGAGCAGGGAGGTGAAGCGGTATTAGCCAGATTAACGCAGCTTGAAGGCGTTAACCTGATGCTAATAACTGGTTGAAACTATTTAATTTTAGCTTCTTTATAAATAACGTGTCTGCGAACAAATGGGTCAAATTTTTTGATTTCCATTTTTTCTGGCATCGTTTTTTTGTTTTTTGTGGTGGGTGGGGATGAGGGTGGTGGTGAGATGGCCTGTGGGCAGGCTGTCTCTTATACACATCTGACGCTGCCGACGATACTCCT
>OMIH01000040.1 GCA_900299045.1 Methylococcaceae bacterium | reverse complement strand
TCGTGGAGCAAGTGATTCCAATCACCGTGTCGAAAAAGGAGCAAGGGATTGAAAATCCTCGTGTCGATGAGTCGATTCAAGCACTGTTGCTGACCTTCTGGTTCGATTCCGGTTTTTTGGTCAAAGTTGGCTTTCGTACTTTACCGAAATAACCGGGCTACTTCCACTTTGAGGAAAATCTTACATGAGCAAGGTTGGCTTTGCTGCCTTTCGTTTTTGTGCTCATGCAAGTATCTCCTTTCGGGTAACTCTACTCGCTTTTCGATCTGTCCACTATTCATGGTAGGGATCAGTGCATAGTATTTGGCGTTTTTAAATCCAATCTAAACAATATAAATCTTCTCGTCGACGCAGTAAATTCTGCGCCGCACCACGCGAACGTACTTGCTTGAGTAAATCTAAATTCACATCGGCAATTAGTGTCATTTCGGTATTAGGTGTTGCTTCAGCGAGTAGTGCGTCATGTGGAAATGAAAAATCACTGGGGCTAAAAATAGCCGCTTGCGCATATTGAATGTCCATATTTTCTGCATGAGGTAAATTTCCAACACTACCCGTAATGGCAACAAAACATTCATTTTCAATGGCTCTTGCTTGAGCGCAACAGCGCACACGCAAATACGCATTTTTGGTATCTGTCCAAAAAGGCACAAAAAGAATTTTAGCGCCCTGCATCACCGCTAAACGGGCGAGTTCGGGGAATTCTGAATCAAAACACACTAATACCGCAATTTTGCCGCAATCGGTATCAAACACTTTAAGCGCATCACCGCCTTTAACACCCCAGCAACTCACTTCATCACTGGTGATATGAATTTTATATTGCGCTTCAAACGTACCATCACGACGTAGCAGCCATGATACGTTGTAGAGTTCATGATTGCTGTACTCAGGTAAGGAGCCAGCAATAATGTTGACGTTATACGACATTGCCATTTCAAGTAAACCGTTGCGAATATCGCGGCTAAATCCGGCTAATGCTCGAATGGCATCCGGTGGGTGTTTATCGTTAAATAATCCCATCAGTGGCGCACTCATGTATTCAGGAAATAGGACAAAATCCGCATGGTAGCCCGCCAGTGCATCAATGAAAAATTCAGCGTGTTTTAACAGCTCGTCTACACTGGTGAGTGTGCGCATTTGCCATTGCACAACACCAAGGCGAACACTATTTTTCACGCTACCAATCTCAGGTTTTTGATCGATATAGTCTAAGTTAACCCATTCGAGTAATGTCGCAAAGCCTCGAGACTCATGATCGATGGGTAAATAATTGGTGAGTAATTTGCGAACATGAAACCCGTTAGCGAGTTGAAACGACAAAACTGGATCGAAAATTTCACGATTTTTGACCTCTTCAATATAGCGAACAGGCGTTAAATTCTCAGCATATTTGCTATAGCCGGGAATGCGTCCACCAGCGATAAACCGACGTAAATTTAAATGACGACACAATTCTTTACGCGCATCGTAGAGTCGTCGTCCAAGACGCAGACCCCGATATTTTGGATGCACAAAAATATCAACACCATACAGTGTATCGCCATCAGGATCGTGATGAGTGAGGTAGCCTTCACCGGTAATTTGCGCATAAGTATGCACATCGCCAAAACGGTAATAATCAACAACCATACTCAGCGCGGCAGCGACTAAAACACCATTATCTTCAATGACAATTTGCCCTTGCTGAAAACGGGTAATTTGCGACACATACTGCTCTTTTTTCCACGCGCCACCAAGATTATCGTAGACGTGCTCCATCAGCACCGCTAGGTTGTCATAATCATCTAGCGTCAAGTGCCGCAGACGTAATTTGTGTTTTTTAGGTTTATGCTTTTTCATAGTACCTAAAGCGTACACGCTAATTTTGACAACATGATGACAAAAAAAATACAAAAACATTGTCATCGAAAAAACATCAAATTGACATATTTCTGACATAGAAACGCTTTACCCTAAAAACGGTCATTTACAGATTTTTTATCGTTTATTTAAAGAGAAAACCAATGAAAATTTTTTATGGTGTTCAAGGGACAGGAAATGGTCATATTGCGCGGGCGCGGATGATGGCACAAGAGTTGGCGTTAGCAGGTATTCAAACGACGTTTTTATTTTCTGGACGTGCGGCGGACGGCTATTTTGATATGGATGTGTTTAAAGATTATCAATTACGAACGGGACTCACCTTTATCTCAAATCATGGCAAAGTGGACTACATCAAAACCGCTTTTGATGCGAAATTCAACACCTTTTTTTCAGATGTCAACACACTTGATTTAAGTGATTATGATTTAGTTATCACCGATTTTGAGCCTGTGAGTGCATGGGCGGCAAAAAAACAACATAAGCCGCTTTTAGGCATTGGTAATCAATATGCTTATCACCATACGATTCCGCGTGAAGGCTCCGATCCCATTGCAAATCTTGTTATGAAACATTTCGCACCTGCTGATAAAGCGATTGGTCTGCATTGGCATCATTTTGGGCAACCTCTTTTTCCGCCGATTATGGAACCGCTTGATTTGTCCAATGACACCGTTAAGACAAAAATAATTGTTTATTTACCTTTTGAAGATCAGCACGATATATTGACATTGCTCGCACCGTTTGAAAATTTCCAATTTCACATTTCAACACCTCATCCCGTTGAATCTCCCTTTGCGCATATTACGTTTACCCCTATGTGCATTGAGCACTTTCAAAAAGATTTGCATGATTGCGGCGGTGTGATTTGTAACGCAGGATTTGCACTGGTGAGTGAAGCACTTCAGTTAGGAAAAAAAATTTTGGTCAAGCCCCTCCACGCACAGATGGAGCAGACGTCCAATGCGGCAGCGCTTAAACAACTCGGTTACGCGCACATTATGTATGATCTTGATGTGAATATCATTGAACATTGGCTCCACTATAACCAATCTGTTCATGTGACGTATCCCAATACAGCGCGAATTTTAACGCAATGGATACAGGACGGCATGCCTGAGATGAATGAAGATTTTATCGAAGCCGTTTGGGATAAAGTGGATATTGTGCATATTGCCCATTAATTTCTAGTTCGAGATACTGTCCTCGATTTTTTCGAGGGCAGATGCGTACTTCACCCATTTTATCAATTCAAGTTCTCCATCAAAATGCTCGACAATCGCCGTGCAGCTTTCCACAAAGTCGCCTGTGTTGACATAAAGAAAGCCATCAATGTGTTTAATTTCAGCATGGTGAATATGACCACAAATGACGCCATCGAGTTGTTCATTTTTGAGTGTATGCACAATACTTTCTTCATAGTTAGAAATGAATTGCACGACATTTTTGACCTTGAATTTCACAAAGGCGGCTAGTGAAAAATGCGATTGAATGCCAAATAAACGGCGAAAAATACGCAGAAATTGATTCACTCTAATTAGCCAGTCATAACCCACGCTACCAATTTTAGCGAGCCATTGATGATTGATGGCAATAGCATCGTATTCATCGCCATGCACAATGAGAAATTTTTTCCCGTTTGCGGTGGTGTGTATATCAGAATTTTTGACCACAATATCGCCAAAGACATATTGATCATAATCGCGGACATTCTCATCGTGATTGCCGGGCACATAAATGATTTGTGTGCCTTGGCGAGCCTTGCGGAGAATTTTTTGAATAATCGTATTGTGGTCACGCGGCCAATACATTTTTTTTGAAAGCGACCAAAAATCAATAATATCACCAACTAAATACAGTTTTTCGCTCTCGTTATATTTTAAAAAATCCAGCAACATATCGGCTTGGCATTGCGTTGAGCCAATATGCAAATCTGAAATCCATATTGTTTTGTAAGTAGAAATCGTCATAAAAAATGCTACAAGTAAAAGTCAAAAAAGTATAAAAACAAAAAATGTTTTTTTATAAAAACATGAAAAAAATCTTTTGTCTAGGGCTAAATGACGGTGTTTTTCTTGTCACATTATTGACATATTTCGACCTTATAATCCAAAGCACAGAATAAATAAAGTGAATGAATTCAACGATGATTAACGCAAAGCGCCTACTTAGGGCTAAATGACGGTGTTTTTCTTGTCACATTATTGACATATTTCGACCTTATAATCCAAAGCACAGAATAAATA
>OMIH01000039.1 GCA_900299045.1 Methylococcaceae bacterium | reverse complement strand
TTATAATTGGAAAGAAGCACTAGCGCTTTGTTTTGAAAGTTTGTTCTCTCAAGATGATTTAAATTTTGAGATTATTGTTGCTGATGATGGCTCACGATCAGATACAGCGGAATTAATTTCAGATTATGCGAAAAAAAGTCCGATACCCATCAAGCATATCTACCATGAAGATAAAGGATTTAGAGCGGCAGAAATTCGTAATAAAGCCGTGATGAGTTGTATTGGTGATTATTTAATTTTTTTAGATGGTGATTGTATCGCCTTGCCAAACTTTATTTCCCGCCATAAAAAATTAGCTCAATATACATATTTCGTTCCGGGTAATCGTATTTTATGCAATCAAGCCTTTACTCAGAAAATTATCGATCAGCGCCAATTTATTCATCGTACATCATTGCTTACCCTTGTCATTTGGCGATTGCAAAAAAAATTAATCGACTTCTGCCATTAATTTATTTACCTTTTCATCAACTCAGATTGATGCGTCCTAATTATTGGGGGGGAGCAATGACGTGTAATTTAGCGATATGGAAACAGGATTTTTATGCAGTTAACGGGTTTGATGAATGTTTTTATGGCTGGGGTTATGAGGATTCAGATTTAGTGATACGTTTAATTCATTATGGCGTTAAACGTAAAGAAGGACGTTTTGCACTACCTGTTTTTCATTTATGGCACCAACAAAACGATAGACAGCAGCAAGAGATTAATCGCCAATTATTGATGCAACGTGTTAACAATCCAAACTTCACTCAAGCTGAAAAAGGTATTAAGCAATCAATATAGTCATAATCCATTAGATTAGAAATATAAACAAATTCAGTTTGTTAAGTGGAGTGCCACACAACGTTTTAATTTTGCTGGCTTAATTTTTGCTGCCAAGTTAGGCATAAGGAGCACATTAATCAGTCAGCAAATATTACACGGCAATTATTAGGAATCTTTCAATGCGCATTAACAAAAGCCTATCGGGAAAATATCTATTTTTTGTGTTGGCTTGCTCTATTTTTATTAGTGAAACAGTGATTATGTTGTTTCTCGATCAATTTCCTGACATGTTGAAAGTAAATGAAGCATTAGTGGACGCAACCTTGCTGATTATTTTTAATTTTCCAGCTTTATATTTTTTTGTATTACGTCCGCAAAAGCAGTTCAACGAAACGCTCTTAGAGGCAAAAGAGTGTTTAGCGCGAAAAAATGAAGAGCTTGAAGTAGACTCTTACATCAAAAAAAATCAAGCATTCGAATCTAATTTACGACATGGGCAATTACTTTATGTTATTGATCAATTGGCGATTTTTAGCATCACGGATACGCACGGTAATATTAATTATGTGAACAAACGATTTTGTGAAATTTCAGGTTATACCGAAGAAGAATTATTGGGAAAAAATCATCGTTTAGTAAAATCAGATTATCATCCCCCAGAATTTTATAAGACATTATGGACAACCATTAAGTCTGGCAAGGTATGGTTTGGGACGGTGTGTAACCGTGCAAAAGATGGGTCATATTATTGGGTGCAAGCGACCATTGTGCCTTTTATGGACGAAAGTAATCATATTGAACGCTATATTTCCATGCGTATTGATGTCACAAAGCAAAAAGAATTGGAAATTGAGGCATTAAAAGCCGCACAAATTAAATCGGATTTCTTATCAACGATGAGTCATGAAATTCGAACGCCCATGAATGCCATTATAGGCATGACGCATTTGATTTCAAAAACACCGCTATCGGCAATACAAGATAATTATTTGCGAAAAATTCAAAGTTCCAGTCAACATTTGCTCAATATTATCAACGATATTTTAGATTTGTCTAAGATAGAATCGGGTAGTGTTTTAATTGAAGCGATTGATTTTCGAATTGATAATGTGCTTCAAAATATTAAAACATTAATTGTTGATAAAATTAACGACAAGGGATTGAAACTTATTTTTAACATTGATGAAAAGTTACCTATCTATGTTAACGGTGATCCACTCCGTCTTGGGCAAGTGTTAATTAATTATGCGAATAATGCCTTGAAGTTTACCGAAACGGGGACTATCACCATTTCAATTAAGATTTTAGACGAAACCGACAAGCATTTATTGCTTCATTTGAGCGTGACTGATACAGGAATTGGGCTCACGCAGGAAGCAAAATCCAAGTTATTTCAATCGTTTCAACAGGCGGATATGTCAACGAGTCGCAAATACGGAGGAACAGGACTTGGACTTTCTATTTCAAAGCAATTAGTTGGCTTAATGGGCGGTGAAGTAGGCGTTGAAAGTGAAGTTGGGGAGGGGAGCAGTTTTTGGTTTACCGTGCCACTTAAAAAAACAAAGAATGTTTTTGCACACAAAGCCTCGATAAAGGAATTAGCAGGACGCAAGATATTGATTATTGGTGGAAATCAAATATCACGCCATTTTTTAGGAAATATTCTGGCGAGTTTTGGACTCGATGTAACAAAAACATCAACCGCAGATAAGGGATTAACGTATATCAAAGAAGCCGTTGCATCTAAAGAGAGCTATGACATTGTTTTCATTAATTGGATGATCTCCTACGAAGTAAATTCGTCGAAAATTATACGCGAGCTAAAACACACATCGTCAAATATTGTAATTATTACAACCAATGGACGTGAAGAAGTCATTCAAGACATTAAGAAAACGGGGATTGAGAATATACTACTTGAACCCGTTAGTCCTTCTTTTTTGTTTAATATGACCATGCGATTGCTTGGGGAGCAGTATGATGAGGTGGATTATGAATCCCAATGGGCAACAACGACAGCATCGCTGGTAGCACCTCATTCGCTACAACCCATCGAAGGCGCTTGTATTCTACTGGTGGAGGATAATGAGCTCAATCAAGAAATTGCGCATAATTTACTCACGCAAGAAGGGTTAAGCGTAGATATTGCTCAAAATGGATTTGATGCGCTTTCCATGTTGGATTTGCATACCTATGATCTTGTATTGATGGATATGCAAATGCCAGTGATGGACGGTATTAGTGCAACGGTTGAAATTCGAAAAAATATGCAATTCAGTCAATTACCGGTGATTGCGATGACCGCTAATGTCATGCAACAAGATAAGGAGAGATGTTTTGCTGCGGGTATGAATGATTTTGTGACAAAACCCATTGATCTCGAGCAATTATTTCGTGTATTACTCAAATGGATACCACATAAAAATACCTCTACGGCTTCAGATTACGATGCCGCTACAATGGAATGCGTTGATAATACAACGCTGCCTCGTATTGCTGGTATCGATGTCGAATTAGGGTTAAAGCGTATTTTAGGTAGAAAAAAATTTTATTTAACCATGTTAGCCAATTATACCAAAAATCAATTTGATGTCGTACAGCGCATTCGTGACGCGCTGTCTCTTGGTGATTATGCAAGTGCAGAGCGGATTGCACATTCGACAAAAGGTTTAAGCGGGAATATCGGCGCAACAGAATTACAAAAAATAGCGGCTGAATTGGAAGTCATTATTAGAGAAAATCATGCCTTAGCGGATATTGAAGAAAAATTACTGCATTTTGAACGTGTGCAATCAGGCATACTCCTCGAACTCAATAACGCTATGTCAATACCAACGCTCACGCAAGTGACAAAAGAAAAAAGAACGATATTGATTTGACGCAGGCACCCATGAGGCTGGCTAATTTAAACGCATTATTGGCTGAACAGGATCATACTACGGGCAAATTTTTTGAACAAAATAGTGCGTTATTTGAGGCGACACTTGGATCGGAACTGTTTATACTTGTCCGCCGAGATATCAAGCACTATGATTTTGATCAAGCCATTAAACGCTTAACGGCTATAACGAAATGATGACAACACAAATTAATGATCTCACACCGCGTAAACCCACTATTTTGGTGGTGGATGATGTGCCGGATAACCTAGATTTAATTGGGGAGTTGCTTGGTGATACCTATAAATTGAGAATGACAAATTCAGGTAAAAAAGCGCTGGATATTATTAAAAATAGCGCATTACCCCATCTTATTTTACTGGATGTGATGATGCCAGAGATGGATGGTTATGAAGTGTGTCGACAATTAAAATCACAAAGTCATACGCAAAACATTCCTATTATTTTTCTCACAGCAAAAATCAGCAATGATGACGAACAAAAAGGATTTGAATTAGGCGCTGTCGATTATATTGCTAAACCAATTAATCCGACCATTTTGTTAGCGCGAGTCAAAACGCACATCGATTTATATAATAAAACGTTATTTTTAGAAGAATTGGTTGAAAAAAGAACACAAGAAATTTCAGTGATTCAAGATGTCACAGTGCATGCCTTAGCGTCATTAGCTGAAACAAGGGATAACGATACAGGTAATCATATTCGTCGAACACAAAATTACGTCAAATTATTAGCGCAGCATTTGAGGTTTCATCCAAGTTACTCGCATTTTTTAAATCAAGAAACTATTATCGAAACGCTTTATAAATCAGCACCATTGCATGATATTGGTAAAGTGGGTATTCCAGATGCTATTTTATTAAAACCTGGGCGTTTTGAACCAGAAGAATTTGATATTATGAAATCCCATCCGGCGTTAGGATTAAATGCCATTTTACACGCTGAAAAAGAATTGGGTATTGAAGTACCTTTTTTAAAATATGCGAAAGAAATTGCGTATAGTCATCATGAAAAATGGGATGGTAGTGGTTATCCATTGGGATTGGCTGGCAATGATATTCCTATCTCTGCACGCTTAATGGCGATTGCGGATGTGTATGATGCGTTAATTAGTCAGCGTATATACAAAAAAGGGATGCCGCATGAAAAAGCAGTGAACATTATTGTTGATGGAAAGGGGACGCACTTTGATCCGGAAATGATAGAAGCATTTGTTGAACTGCACGACGCGTTCAATGCAATTGCGTTAAGTTTTGCCGATTCTTCAGAAGATATGGCTAAAAAAATTGATTATTTACATCATGCCAATATCGATGTTAATGGCTAGCTAGTTTCGTTTTTCTCTGCGCAGCCCACACGTTTTGATAAACGTATTAACATCATCTAAATAAGTATAAACAACCGGAATGACCAGTAAACTAAGGAGTGTCGACGTCATTAATCCGCCAATGACGGCAATAGCCATAGGACTACGAAACGATGAATCCGCATCACCCAAACCTATCGCAACAGGTATCATTCCTGCACTCATTGCAATGGTTGTCATGACAATTGCGCGTGCACGTTTATGACACGCATCGAGTAATGCGTCGTGGCGTGACATCCCTTTATCACGACGAGCAACAATGGCGTATTCAACAAGTAAAATAGAGTTTTTACTGGCAACCCCCATGAGCATAATTAACCCGATTAATGACGGCATTGAAAACGCTTTTCCCGCAATAAGTAAGGCAATAAATCCTCCGCCAAAAGAAAGCGGTAGCGCTGCAAGAATGGTAATAGGTTGCAAGAACTCTTTAAATAGCAAGACTAGCACAATAAAAATACACAATACCCCAGTTAGCATGGCGACGCCAAAACTTCCAAATAATTCCGCCATCATCTCAGCATCTCCCATATTGATTTGTTTTAAACCTGTCGGTAGATTAATGACACTAGGCAATTTTTGGACAGCATTTGCCACATCACCTAATGGCATACCAGATAGTTCGATTTCAAAATTCACATTACGCAAACGATCATACCGATCTATTACTGCCGGTCCACTAGATAATGCCAAGTCAGCCACTTGCGCAATCGTCACTGAGTTAGTCTTACTCGATGGCAGTGTTAATCGTTTTAATATGTTTAAGTCGTTTCGACTTTCTTCGGTGAGTTTGACGACAATTGGAATTTGACGCTGCGAAAGATTTAATTTGGGTAAAAACCACTCATAATCCCCTAATGTTGCAATGCGTAGCGTATCCGCAATCGCTGAGGTGGTTACGCCTAAGTCAGCTGCACGGGCAAAATCTGTTTTTATAGCAATCTCTGGTCGTGTTAATGCAGCACTTGACACAATATTGCCCAAACCAGAAAGCGTATGAAGATCTTGCTCAATATGACGCGCTGAAGCAGTAAGCGCTTGTGGGTTATCGCCGCTTAAGACCAAAACATATTTTTCACCTGACCCGCCTAAACCCACTTTGATACGTGCCCCGGGTAAATTTTGTAGCGTTTGGCGTATATGATTTTCGATGACTTGTTTAACAACTGGTCGATCTTTCCCTTTTTCTAGCATAATGGTAAGCGTGGCTTTTCTCACTTCATTATTCGCGTTGCCACTTGATGGTTTGGGACTGATTTTACCGACTGTTCCACTACCAATGGTGGTGTAAACTGATTTAACATACGGTACATCGGCAATGAGTTGCCGCGCAAGTTCGGCTGAATGTTGAGTTTGCGACAGCGTGGCACCAGGTGACAGTTCTAAAAAAACCTGCGTTTGGGGCATATTATCAGGCGGAATAAATCCTTTTGGTAATAATGGAATGAGTAGCAATGAACAGATAAAAAACGTCGCAGCGATGGCTATCGTGATTTTTCGATGCGCTAAACTCCAATTTACTAAGGCGAGATAATATATCATGACGCGCCCATCTTTATATTCAAAATGGGACTTACTGTTTAGTAGATACGCCGCCATCATGGGCGTTAACATTCGCGCAACCAAAAGAGAGGCGACTATTGCTAAAACGGCTGTTAAACCAAATTGTTTAAAAAATAAGCCGACAATTCCGCTCATAAAAGCGGTGGGTAAAAATACGGCAACGAGCGCAAAGGTGGTGGCAATCACCGCGAAACCAATTTCCGTTGCAGCATCCGTCGCTGCTTGATAAGGTGTTTTTCCCATGCGTAAATGCCGAACAATATTTTCAACCTCGACAATGGCATCATCTACTAAAATACCAATGACTAAAGAGAGTGCGAGTAGACTGATTCCATTGAGTGAAAAATTAAAATATTTCATGCCTAAAAAAGCAGGAATAATCGATAACGGTAGAGCGATGGCTGAAATTAACGTTGCGCGTAAATCTCTTAAAAAAAGCCATACGACAAGTACAGCCAATAAACTGCCTTCATAAAGCATATTCATTGAGCTATGAAATTTTTCTTTAATCGGCTCAATAAAATTAAATGCTTGAGTAAATACCATATCAGGATGGCTAAGGCGCAAGGCTTCCAACGCTTTTTCTACTTCAATGCCAACGTCAACATCACTTGCACCGCGACTACGTGTCACTTCAAATCCAACGACTTCGTGACCATTGAGCATAGCTAAGGCACGACGCTCAGAGACTGTATCGTCAATACGCGCCACTTGATCAAGGCGAATGTGGCGACCATCCATTAGCGGTAGCATCAACTGGCGCATTTCTTCTGCTGATGAGATAGTCACCCAGGCTCGCATAGGTTGTTCACTATTTCCCAAATTAGCTCGCCCACCTGCGCTTTCAGTTTGCATTTTTCGCAATTGCTGTGAAATTTCAGACGCGGTGATGCCCAAAGCTTGCAGCTTTAATGGATCAAGTGCAATAGTAATCTCTCGATTCACGCCTCCAACACGATTAACAGAGCCAACACCTCGTATACTCAGTAATTTTTTTGTTACCTCATCATCCACAAACCATGACAGTGATTCATCATCACGTTGCGCACTCGACGCTACCGTAAATGCCAAAATGGGTGAGCCAGCAACATCCAGTTTAGTGACAATAGGATCAGGAAGTTCAGCCGGTAAGTCAGAGCGTATTTTGGTCACGGCAGAGCGGACATCGTCTAAGGCTTCTTGTCCTGATTTCTCTAGTTGAAATTCAGCCGTAATTGCTACGCTACTCTCTTGTATTTTTGTTGTAATGTGTTTGAGGTTAGATAAACTGGCAATGGTGTTTTCAATTTTTTGCGCCACTTCAGTTTCAAGTTGCAATGGCGAGGCTCCCGGCAATGAAGCCAAAACGCTGACTGTCGGTAAATCCAAATCCGGCATATTCTGTATTTTCATCACCTTAAAGCTGAGTAAACCACCAAAACTCAACAGAACAAACAGCATCATGGCAGGAATCGGGTGACGAATACACCATGTAGAAACATTCATGGTTTGACAACTCGTACTGTATCGCCATCAGCTAAAAAAGAGACGCCACTTGCCACAAGTACATCATCCGCACTCACGCCTGATATAATTTCAATATTATCCCCCACGTTTCGCCCTATCTGAACTTTCACTTGTGCTATGTGGAATACGTTGTCTTTTTTGAATTGATCGAGTTTAAAAACATAACTAAATCCTTCTCGCATCAATAATGCCGTTTGGGGCACGGTTAAAGCGGTGGTGTCACCAAAATGAAATTCACCTCGTGCAAACATACCCGCGCGTAATCCATATTTAGCCGTATCGGGTAAATCCACATAAATTAAGCCATAACGACTTTTTTCATCTAGTGTGGGAGCAATTGTGCGAATTTCACCTGTAATACGGTCGGGGGCATTAGGAAGTTCAAGAGTAACGGTCATGTGAGGTTTGAGTATTATCATTTCAGATGCGATGACCTCTCCACGCCATTCCAAACGATTTTCTCGAATGAGCCGAAATAATTCTTGTCCTTTTGTAGGAACCATACCTAATGTGGCATTTTGTGAAGAAATAACCCCATTATCACTAGCGAGTACTTTGGTGTATTTTAATCGAAGTAATTGTGCATCTAACTTTGCTTTAGCGGCATCTACTTTTGCCTGCGCTGTTTTTGCTGTTGTTGCATATTGATTGATTTGCTGGCTACTTAATGCGCCCGAAGTGGATATATGATTAGCCCGTTCTGCATTTCTTTGTGCATCGTCTAACATTGCCTCCATTTCAGCCAGCGCAGCACGACTTTGTGCAATATCCGTTAAGATGCTTTCATCAGAAAAAAGCGCTAGTATTTGACCTTTTTTGACCGTATCACCCACTTGAACATTAATTTTGGTTAAACGTAATTCACTTATTTCAGCGCTCATAATAGCCTCTTGCCACGCAAAAATTGATCCATTCGCAGATAATGTGATTGGAATTGCTTGCGACACTGGCTGAATGGTTGAAACAGAAAGCGCGGAGTTAGGCTCAACATTTTGATTATGTTTTTCTGGTTCAGAGCGTTTGCTACAGCCTGTATTCATCCCTAACCCGATGGTAAGGGGAAATAGCATCACAAAAAGGCAGATTGTTCCTTTTTTCATTATTACTCTCTAATTCAAGTCAGCGCTAGCTGGCGATGTTTGTGTGGATTCATAGCTAGCAAACTGTTCATCATTCGAACTCCCCCCTGTAGCGCGATAAAGGGCAATCCAAGCACTGATGTGTTCTTTTTCAAGCTCTTTTATGCTCATATCTGCGGATAAAACGTTACGCCTTGAGGTTTCTACGTCAATTAAGTTACCTAAACCGACTTGATAAAGATTTTGCATGGCTAAAAAATGACGTTGATATTGGTCAAATGATTGTTTTGCTTGAGGTAGACGCTCAGATACACTGTGTAAACGTATTAACGCTTCTTCAACTTCTTTCACCGCTGTTCGTACTTTACTGTAGAACTGACTTTTTGCGCTTTCGTATTGAGTACGCGCAAATTCAACATCTGCTGCACGTTTGCCCGAATCAAATAATGGTAAACTCAGCGTTGGACCAATCGACCATGTTTCTGCAAGAAAAAATGCAGCACCATTAATATTTTGTAGCGTTGGGGTAATATTTCCAGATAAGCTTAATTTCGGAAAGCGTTTTGCCTGTTCTACGCCTATTCTAGCACTGGCTTCAGCCACATCACGCTCCGCTGCGGCAATATCCGGGCGTTGCAATAATACCTTAGCAGGAATGGTATCAATATTAAATGGGGGAGGTACGGGCAATTTAGCAGTTTGTTCGGGTGTTTGCGTGAGAAGAAACGTCACTTTTTCTTCAGTGAATCCTGTCATGGCAACTAAGCCATTGATCGCTTTTTTACATTGTGCTTGCTGTTGAAGCAGGGTTCGATTACCTTCAGCTGCACTCGCGTCTAAAAGTGCAACATCGCTAGTAGCTTTAAATCCCGCTTGCGCGGCAATTTTATTGAGTTCTGCTAATTTCTGCCTTGAAGAACTCTCAGACGCTATTATACTCGCTTGTAATTCGCAATAACGATAATCTAAATACGCATTAGCTACTTCTATTGCAACAGCCACCCGCGCGTTGTGCCATAAAGCATTTCTCGATTCAAATTGGCTGTAGGCGGCTTCTTCTTGACGCGCTAACCCGCCAAATAAATCAATTTCCCAACTCGATTGAACCCCAATGGGGAGCTGATTCCAAACAAATGGCGTGCCGCCAAACGAAGCCGACGAACGTTTTCCACCGCCATTAAAATCAAGCGTTGGTAGTAGCGCACTTTCTGCACCAATAAGAATTGCCCTCGACTGCGCAATACGAACTTTCGCATCCATCACGGACGTGCTGACTTCTTGTGCAGACGATAATAGTGCGCTTAAAACGGGATCGTGAAAGTGTTGCCACCATTGTTTTAAATTTTCTGGGTTGCATTGATGTGGGCTAGGTAATGAATCGTCAAAAGCAGGCGTCTGCGTCGACCAATGAGAAGGCGCGTTTAAACTTGTTGTTAAATAATCCGGTCCAACTGTTGTTAACAATCCCCCCGTACATCCAGACATGAACCATGCCAATAGAAAAAAACTTGTTTTTTGTAATATTTTAGTGTTTATGCACATAATTCATTCTGTTATATTGGGGTATTGCCAATTTTCATGTAAATGAACAATATCAATAAACGACTGTAAATGGGTGTAATTTAGCATAAGACTGTCTATTGACAGTGGATAAGTGTTTTGTCATTTCATCGTTACGCATAGTTTTTTTATATATAGCAAATTAATTCAACTCATTTTTTACTCATGACAATTCTAACTCATAGATTGTGAATTGTGCTATGCGTTTGCTGATGTTTTTAAAAGTAGAGTACGTTATATGATGTTGTTGAAAAATGGATACTGAGTAAATGCTAGTTGAAAAAAAACGGCGCATTAAAAAATTTAATGCGCCGTTTTTGTTTAAACGTTTTTCAGCGAAAAACTAACCGCCAAAATCATCCAACATAATATTTTCAGGTTCCACACCGTTATCAATTAACATTTTGATCACCGATTGGTTCATGATTGGCGGACCGCACATATAGAACTCACAATCTTCAGGTGCTGGATGGCTCTTAATGAACTCCTCAAACAAGACGTTATGAATAAAGCCGGTGTAACCTGTCCATTCATCTTCAGGCAACGGATCAGAAAGTGCTGTGTGCCATGTGAAATTTGGATTTTCTTTTGCGAGCATATCGAAATCTTCTACATAGAACATTTCGCGTTTGCTACGCGCACCATACCAGAAAGTCATTTTGCGTTTTGATTTCAATCGACGTAGTTGATCGAAGATATGTGAACGCATTGGCGCCATACCCGCACCACCACCAACGAAGACCATTTCAGCATCGGTATCGCGTGCATAGAATTCCCCGTAAGGACCTGATACGATACATTTATCACCGGGTTTCAAATTGAAAATAAACGATGACATGATACCAGGTGGTAAATCAGGTTTAGGCGGCGTTGCAATACGCACGTTAAGCATAATTTCTTTTTCTTCTGGATAAGAAGCCATTGAATATGCACGAAGCGTCGGCTCTTTTACTGTCGATACATATTGCCACAAATTCCATTTGTCCCAGTCATCACGGAAACGCTGTGCAACGTCGAAATCTTTATAATTTACAACGTGTTCGGGACATTCAATCTGAATATATCCCCCTGCACGGTATTTGATTTCTTCGCCTTCTGGCAATGACTAAACCAATTCTTTAATGAACGTAGCAACGTTGTCATTTGATTTAACAGTACATTCCCATTTCTTAACACCAAAAACACTATCTTCAACTTCAATGTTCATGTTGCTTTTAATAGCTACTTGGCAAGATAAACGCTCACCATGTGCCGCTTCACGTTTGGTAATGTGACTTAATTCAGTGGGCAAAATATCACCACCGCCTGAATGAACTTTGACTTTACATTGACCGCAAGTACCACCACCACCACACGCAGAAGAAACGAATAAACCGTTGTCTGCAAGGGCGTTTAATAATTTTGAACCTGACGGGACGTGAATTGTTTTCTGTTCGTTGATAACAATCTCCACATCACCTTCTGCAACCAGTTTCTTTTTCGCACCGATAATCACAAAAACAAGCGCGATAACAATACCTGTGAAGATGATAATCCCTAAAATAATTTCCAGCATGACGTTACCTTCCTAGAGTTGAATGCCTGAGAAAGCCATGAAGCCCAAAGACATCAGACCCGCTGTAATAAACGTGATGCCCAAACCTTGCAGAGCGGCTGGAATATCACTGTATTTCAATTTTTCGCGTACGCCAGCCATAACGGTAATAGCAAGTGCCCAACCAAGACCACTACCAATACCATAAGTCACGCTTTCGCCAAAATTGTAATCACGTTCAATCATGAACAAACTACCGCCCAAAATAGCGCAGTTTACGGTAATCAATGGCAAGAAAATACCTAACGCTTGATACAGGGCAGGAAAGAATTTATCTAAAATCATTTCCAAAATTTGTACCAACGCTGCAATCATACCAATACAGGCAAGCAACGCTAAAAAGCTTAAATCTACCCCTTTAACGCCAAGCCACGCAAGCGCGTCTTCTTTTAAAAGTGTGTGGTAAACAAGATTGTTTGCAGGAACCGTAATAGCTTGAACGACCATTACCGCAATTCCAAGTCCCATTGCAGTAGATACTTTTTTCGATACCGCAATAAATGTACACATCCCTAAAAAGAAGGATAATGCGAGGTTTTCAATAAAAACCGCTTTAACAAATAAACTGATATAGGCTTCCATTAGTGATGCCCTCCTTCTTCGCCGTGTGAAATCGACATAATTTTGAATTCAACCGCTTCGCGTTGTTTAGGTTTCCATTCACGAACTGCCCAAATGAGCAAACCGATAATGAAAAACGCGCTAGGTGGCAATAACATCAAGCCGTTTGGATCGTACCATCCGCCATCTTTGGTTAAATGGAAAACTTCCATGCCAAGCAATTTACCTGAACCAAAAATTTCACGGAAAAATGCAACAATAATCAAAATTAAACTATAACCTAAACCGTTACCAATACCGTCGATAAAACTTTCGAGTGGTGGATTTTTCATTGCATATGCTTCAGCGCGACCCATAACGATACAGTTAGTAATAATCAAACCAACAAATACCGATAATTGCTTACTCACATCATACGCAAACGCTTTTAGCAACTGATCGACGACAATAACCAGTGACGCGATAATGGTCATTTGTACAATAATCCGAATGCTGCTTGGAATATGGTTACGAATAGCCGAAATAGCAGCACTCGAACACGCTGTTACCATCGTTAATGCTAACGCCATGATAAGAGAGGTTGACATTTGTGACGTTACCGCAAGCGCTGAACAAATACCAAGAACTTGAAGTGTAATGGGGTTGTTTTCAACTAACGGTTCAGTTAATACTTTTTTTGTTTCATCATTCAATAAGTCACTCATGATTTTGCTCCTGTAACCGTTCTGACTTTAGTCAAATAAGGTGCGAAACCTTCTTTACTTGTCCAGTATCTCACTAAGTTGGTAACACCCGTACTGGTTAACGTAGCACCAGCTAAACCGTCAACTTGGTATTGTGAGCCGGCTTTAGTATTGTCAACAGTGCCTTTAATTAAACTTAATGCAGGTTCACCCACGTTAGCTTCAGCAATTAAACCTTTTTCAGAAGATGCTTGTTCTGTTTCTGCATAGATTTTTTTACCTTTCCAAAGTGCACGCCAGTTTGGATTAACAACTTCACCACCTAACCCTGGTGTTTCTGCTTGATCGTAAAAGTTGATACTTTGCACGGTTTGACCGTCTGCTTCAACTGATAAGAAGCCATAAAGCGTTGACCACAAACCATAACCATTGATAGGTAAAATAATGGATTTTGTTGTTCCACCGTCTTTCACCAAATAAACTTTCGCTAATTTCGCTTTAACACGAATATGCGCAATATCTTTTTCTTTGGTAATCGCAACACTTTGCGCAGGATCTTTTGCAGCTTTACGTTGGTCATACGCATTCGCATCACCATCAGCATAATCACCTGTTTCTAAATTGACCAATTTCGCTTCAATTTTTTCAGCAAATGCTTTTTCAATATTAGTGTTTTCTTGCAGCAATCCAGCAACATCTAAAATATTTTTCTTCATGTCGAGCTCTTTATTGCTCACTTGAAGTGGTTTTAGGGCAACGGCTGCCATAGAAACAAATACCGCGCACACCAAGCATAACGCAACAGCAATGGCGATGGTTTTTTCTAAGCTATCATTGCCAAGCGCG
Organism: Methylococcaceae bacterium; assembly: GCA_900299045.1. Lineage (GTDB taxonomy): Bacteria > Pseudomonadota > Gammaproteobacteria > Methylococcales > Methylomonadaceae > UBA10906. The sequence continues at coordinate 2,972 of OMIH01000039.1, read as the reverse complement.
AGAATTTTATCGCGGTAGACTTTGAATTTTTGATAATGCTCGCAATTATCGAGCTTCTCTTGTAATTGTTTCAATTGATCAGACATGACGTTTCACCCTTCTTCTGATATTCGCTTGAATGACGAAATAATCAATCGTCGGTGCAAACATGTTGGAAAATAAAATGGCGAGCATAATGCCCTCAGGGAATGCAGGATTCACAACGCGAATTAATACGGTCATCACTCCAACTAAGCCACCAAATACCCAGCGCCCTGTATCTGTCATTGCAGCACTGACAGGATCAGTTGCCATGTAGACCATACCAAAAGCAAAACCGCCTACGGTCAAGTGCCAGTACCAAGGTAAAGCAAACATGTGATTTGTGTCGCTGCCAATCATGTTAAATAACAATGAAGTCACTACCATTCCAGCAAAGACACCACCCATTATGCGATAAGAAGCAACACGGGTATAAAGTAAAAATGCAGCGCCAATCAAAATGGCTAATGTTGATGTTTCACCTAAACATCCTGGTTCGAAACCCAAAAAGGTTTGAATCCAGCTATAGTGTTGAGTAACAGCATTTAAACCACCGTCCGCAGCTAAACCTAATGGCGTTGCGGCGGTATAGCCATCGACAGCCACCCAAACGGAGTCGCCTGAAATAGACGCAGGGTAGGCAAAATACAAAAATGCACGACCGGTTAAGGCGGGATTTAAGAAGTTTTTACCTGTACCACCAAAGACTTCTTTACCAATAACAATGCCAAAAGAAATACCCAAAGCAACCTGCCACAAAGGCATATCTGGTGGCATAATCAATGTGTAAAGCATTGAAGAAACAAGAAATCCTTCGTTAACTTCGTGACCACGCACGGTTGCAAATAATACTTCCCACACGCCACCTACCGCTAACGTAACAATGTAGATAGGTAAGAAGTAAAGTGCGCCATGTACGATATTTGAAAACGGATTCATGGTGCTATAACCAAAAATCGTCATCGGAATGCTACGCCAGTTATCAATTTTCTCCAGACCTAATGCTGCCATAGCTGAGTTTGCTTGATAACCGGTGTTGTAAAGCGCCATCATGATGCATAAGAAGGTCGCAATAACAACAAACGTCATGGTACGTTTTAAATCATTCCCGTCACGAATGTGCGTTTTGCCACGTGTGACATCAGCAGGGGTGTAGATGAACGTATCGACCATTTCATATAAGCCATAATAACGTTCAAGCTTGCCGCCTTTCGTAAAATGTGGTTCTAAATTGTCTAAAAACTCTCTCACCGACATTTAGCCCTCCTTTTCAATTTTGGTTAAATTCGCTCTGAGAACAGGCGCAAAATCATGTTTGCCTGGATCTGCGAATGTGAATAATGACATATCTTCTTCGTCGAGTTCTAAGCAGCCAAGTAATTGCGCTTGATCTGAATCACCAATAACGAGTGATTTAAGTAGTGGCGTTGCCAAAATATCCATTGGTGTAAGAGTTTCATAAACGCCAACGGGCACAATCGCACGGTTACTACCGTTTTTATCGGTTGTTAAAGGGAATAGACGGTTGTCTTTTCTGTCAACACTTGACGTGTAAACGTTCATCGCAGAGTATTTGTTTTTACCCGCAACAATCCAACCAAATAATTCACGTGCACGTCCTTCTTGTAGTGCTGACACTTGAAGATGATAAGCACCTAAATAGTCAAATGCACCATGTGCTTGATGACCATACAACACTGAACCAGAAACAACGCGGCTTTCGACGCCATCTTGCAATTCATTTGCCGTTAAGTCAGTCAAATTTGCGCCTACACGCGTACGCACTAAACGAGGTTCTTTAACCGTTGGACCAGAAAGCGCAACAACACGCTCAACATTTAATTTGCCTGTGGTAAATAATGCACCAATCGCGATAACTGCTTGATAATCTAAGTGCCATACAAATTTATTGATGTTTACCGCATCGATTAAATGAATATGTGTACTAGGTAAACCGGCAGGGTGAGGACCATTAAACTCAGCGACGACAACGGGCGTATTTCCCGTTGGGATATTTGCACCGAACGCTTTACAAACGTAAACCTTACCTTCGATGAGTTTAGAAATGATTTCTAGCCCATTGATAAAATCTTTTTCACGTTCAGCAATAATAACCGCTGGATCTGCAGCTAGAGGACGTGTGTCGATGGCTGTAACAAAAATAGAATGCGCTTTGCTGTCAATGGCAGGTGTTTTGCCATAAGGTCGTGTGCGTAGTGTTGTCCATAAACCCGAAGCAACGAGGTTTTCTTGAATTTGCTGCGCGGTTAAATTTTCTAATTCAGCTTCATTATATTTTGCAAACGTCATTTCGTCGTGACCATGTAATTCGATGACAACGGACTGCAATACACGTTTATCGCCACGATTAATGGCTTTAATCACGCCAGAAGCTGGTGAGGTGAAATGTACGCCAGAGTTTTTCTTATCGCTAAAAAGGGATTGACCAAGTTTTACTTTGTCTCCCTCAGCGACTAGCATTGTGGGTTTCATGCCCACATAATCTAGCCCCAAAACAGCAACGGATTTAACCGTATTGCCGTTTTCAATGGTTTGTTTAGGACTTCCCGTAATAGGAATATCTAAACCTTTTTTTGTTATAAATTGCATAGTTGAAGCAGGCTCCAAACAAGTTGCGAAGAAAATCTTCGTTTTCATTTTTGATATATAAAAACGGAAGCGTATAAAGGCATAAAACCTCCTTATTACACCATAAAAAGCCTATCTACTCAACTTGGACAACACACTCTATTACTTAATAACTGATGTTACGCAGTGACAAAAAAGAGATAGAGATTACAATGGTTGTTTTTGAAGCAAGAAAATGAAATATTTGGAACTGTACAGTGATTATTTGATTTGTAATGCAGGAAGTGATGCTAGGGCTACGGGTTTGTCGGCAATGATAGAGGGTAATGTGAGCCACGACCAAATTACGCGTTTTTTGTCAG
>OMIH01000038.1 GCA_900299045.1 Methylococcaceae bacterium | reverse complement strand
GATTCATTTGCTCGATAATACATTTGACGGTTAATTCAACATCTTTTAGCGCAAGATGGGATTGCTGTTTTGCCAGTACATCAATGAGTTCAGATTTTGTCACGTGTCCTTCCTTCAAAATAAAAAAGGGAGGTGCGACAGAGCGCGACCTCCCTTCAAATCTTAAGATTTTATTTTTCCATTTGTTGCTTGAAAATATCACCTAAAGTCGGTGATGCAACGTTTTGGCTTTGTTGTGAAGCATACTCTTGTGCAGAAATAGTATGTTCTTTTTCTGCATGTTCTTCTTTGGGTTTCATTGACAAGCTAATGGTTTTTGCTTTTTTGTCAATACCAATGAATTTCGCTTCTACACTGTCGCCTTCTTTTAAGAGTGTACGCGCATCTTCTACGCGGTCACGTTGAATTTCAGATGCTCTCAAGTAGCCTTCAATGCCATCTTCTAATGTGACAGTTGCGCCTTTCGCATCAACTTCTTTGATTGTTCCTTTAACAACACTGCCTTTTTCATGGGTTGCAAGGAAGTTTTGGAAAGGATCTTGTTCAAGTTGTTTGATGCCAAGTGAAATGCGTTCACGTTCAGAATCAACCGCTAAAATAACGGTTTCAAGTTCATCACCTTTTTTGAATTCACGAACGGAATTTTCGCCTTCGTCAGCCCAAGAAATATCAGACATGTGAACAAGTCCATCAATGCCACCTTCAAGACCAATGAAAATACCAAAATCCGTAATTGATTTGATTTTTCCAGTGATTTTGTCGCCTTTATTGTGTGTTGCTGCAAATTCGTCCCATGGATTTGGTTTGCATTGTTTCATGCCAAGTGAAATACGACGGCGTTCTTCGTCAATTTCAAGTACCATGATTTCAACATCATCGCCCAATTGAACTAAACGTGAAGGGTTAACATTTTTGTTTGTCCAGTCCATTTCTGAAACGTGAACAAGACCCTCAACGCCTTCTTCGATTTCCACAAAGCAACCGTAATCGGTTAAGTTATTCACTTTACCAAATACACGTGTGCCCGCTGGGTAGCGACGTGCAATGTTTTGCCATGGATCTTCACCCATTTGCTTCATGCCTAAAGAAACACGGTTTTTATCTTTGTCGTATTTTAAGACTTTAACTTTGATTTCTTGACCGATTTCAACACATTCTGATGGGTGACGTACGCGTCTCCATGCCATATCGGTGATGTGGAGTAAACCGTCGATGCCGCCTAAGTCAATAAACGCACCGTAATCGGTTAAGTTTTTAACCACACCGATAACGCTTGCCCCTTCTTCAAGGGTTTTGAGTAATTCTTCGCGTTCTGCGCTGTATTCTTTTTCAACAACGGCACGACGTGAAAGTACAACGTTATTGCGTTTTTGATCAATTTTGATAACTTTGAATTCTAAATCACGACCTTCAAGGAATGTCGTGTCGCGAATTGGACGAACGTCAACAAGTGAACCCGGTAAAAATGCACGAAGTGCGCCAACATCCACAGTGAAACCACCGCGAACTTTGCCATTGATGCGACCGATAATAGTGGCATCATTTTCAAATGCGGTTTCCAATTCGAACCAAGCTTTGTTTTTCTTTGCTTTATCGCGCGATAAGATGGTTGAGCCTAAACCGTCTTCAAATAAATCTAAAGCGACTTCAATTTCATCACCAACTGAAATTTCAAGTTCACCATTCGCGTTCAAAAATTGCCATTTTGGAATCACACCTTCTGATTTAGAATGTGTACTCACAATTACCATATCGTTTTCGATATCGATAACGCTACCAATCAACATAGCACCCGGACTCATTTTTGTACGGGTTAAACTCTCTTCAAGTAATGCAGCAAAGCTTTCGCTCATTTTTGTTTCCCAGATTAGTTAATTTCAAACTAATCTTCTCTGTTATTTAAAAGTTAATAAAAAGCTACAAGCTATTGCAGCCATGAAATAAATTGTCCTTTACCGGACTAAACTTAACACTTCTTCAACGACATGCTCAATACTGAGATCGGAAGAATCAATATATACCGCGTCTTTCGCAGGAATGAGGGGTGAAAATTCCCGCTCACTATCGCGCTGATCACGTTCTTGTATATCGGCAGTTATCTTGGAAAGGTTAGCATCAATTCCTTTTTCTTTCAACTGTTTATAGCGTCTTTTTGCACGCGTTAATGCGCTTGCGGTGAGAAAAACTTTATATTGCGCTTCAGGAAAAATGACTGTTCCCATATCGCGCCCGTCTGCAACAAGTCCAGGAAGTTGTTTGTAGTGCTGTTGTTTGTGCAATAGTTCAGCTCGAATTTCTGGAATAGCGGCAATTTTTGATGCGGTATTCCCCGTACTCTCTAGTCCAAGTAAATGGCTGATATCATGCCCATCGAGTGTGATATGGCGCTTGGCATCACATTCAAAGACTAAATCCATATCTTCAGCAGCATTGACAATAGCATCGATATCGTCGAGCGGGATGGCTCTTTCTGTAATGGCAATCGCAAGAGCGCGATAAATAGCACCACTATCTAAATAATGCCAGCCTAATTTTTGTGCAATTAATCGACTAACGGTGCCTTTTCCTGCGCCACTGGGACCATCAATGGTTAAAATTGGAACGCCCATTATGCTTCCTCTTGACTGGTGAGCGTTAAGCCTAAATTAGTCGCAATAGCTTTAAACTCAGGAAAAGAGGTATTGACGTTAGCGCAATCTAAAATGGTAATAGGCGCACTTGCACATAAACCAGCAATAGCAAATGCCATCGCAATGCGGTGATCGCCATGAGAGTCAATGATGCCGCCACCGATTGTGCCACCTTGAATAATCATACCATCAGGCGTCGCTTGAACGTTGATACCTACGGTTTGTAAACCGTCAGCCATAACTTGAATACGGTCAGATTCTTTGACGCGCAATTCTTCTGCGCCAGTTAAGCGTGTTTCGCCGGTCGCACACGCTGCCGCGATAAATAACACGGGAAATTCGTCAATGGCTAAGGGAACAAGATCCTCAGGAATTTCAATGCCTTTTAATTGACTTGATGTGACATGTAAATCAGCAACAGGTTCACCACCGACTTCACGTTGATTTAAAATTTCAATCTTGGCACCCATTAAACGCAAAATATCGATAACGCCAGTCCGCGTCGGGTTGATGCCCACCTGTTTTAATAAGACATCGGAATGTGGTGCAATTGATGCGCCCACTAAAAAGAAAGCGGCAGACGAAATATCGCTAGGTACATCAATATCAAAAGCGGTTAATTGACCCGCTGCAGTGATACTGGCTTGATTTCCCTGTTGTGAAACGTGATAGCCAAAACCGTTGAGCATTCGCTCTGTATGGTCGCGTGTAGGGGCGGGCTCAGTAATCGTGGTTTGACCTTGTGCATACATACCAGCAAGAAGTAAACACGATTTTACCTGAGCACTTGCCATCGGCATTATATAATCAATGCCATGTAATTTACCTGCTTGACCCGTAATATGAAGGGGTGCTGTACCGGCTGGGGTGGTTTCAATCACCGCGCCCATTTGGGAAAGTGGCTCTGTGACGCGTTTCATTGGGCGTTTTGAGAGTGATTCATCGCCCGTTAAAATACAATCAAAATGCTGTCCAGCTAGCAAGCCACTCAAAAGGCGCATAGACGTGCCCGAATTGCCCAAATAAAGCGGCTTTGTTGGCGCTTTGAGCCCATGTTTTCCAACGCCATGAATGGTGACACAACCGTTGCCACGTTGTTCAATAATGACGCCCATGTCACGAAACGCTTGTAGTGTAGCAAGTGCATCTTCAGCTTCCAAAAAACCGGTAACATGAGTGACACCTTGTGCAAGTGAACCGAGCATAATAGAGCGATGTGACATAGATTTATCGCCAGCCACTCGCGCTTGACCGTTTAATTGACAGCCATGTTGAATATGGAATGTTATTTTTTTTGTCATTTTTATAGTTTAGGTTTAAGGAATTTTTTATTTCGCTAAAAAGGCGGATGCTATCACATAGCTCGCAGAATTTAACGAAGATATAGTATTAGCGTATCGTTAAAATGGGTTTGTGTACATGGGTAATTTATGCAATTGAGTTTAAAAAGCTTTCAGACACCTGTTACACTATCACCGCTTTATGCGTGTGATAAATAAAATACCTAGAGCAAATATTTTAACAATAATAATTAATAATAATGAGGTTTTTCATGTCAAAAATAGTTAATGAAGTCATGCTTGCCAATCGTGAATATCTTGCCCATTTTACGAAAGGTGATTTAGCGATGCCGCCAGCGCGTCAGTTTGCCATTTTAACATGTATGGATGCACGCTTAGATCCAGCTAAATATGCGGGATTAAGTGAAGGTGATGCGCATGTCATTCGTAATGCAGGCGGTCGAGCAAGTGATGATGCGATTCGCTCACTTGTCATTTCATACAAATTGCTTGGCACAAAAGAGTGGTTTGTCATTCATCACACTAATTGCGGTATGGAAACATTTACCGATGATATTATGCGCAACTTGCTAGCAAGTAGCTTAAAAACAGCATCAGTAGACGAAAATGGCTGGCATGATTGCTGTGAAGGGGGGGGGTCGCATGAAGCAAAACACATTTCATGGCTGACTATTAGTGATTTAGCGCAAAGTGTTGTGGAAGATGTTGAGCGTATTCGTCACCATCCGCTTGTGCCCTCTACTATTCCAATTTACGGCTATATTTATGATGTGACAACCGGTGGCTTAATTGAAGTTCCCGAAGCAACGCGTATTGGTCGCGCGGGTTAATTTTTTGTTGCCTACAGTGAATGTAGTCGCTAAATGAGGGTATTGCTCGCCTATATTGGCATGATTTTACTGTGGGCAACGACGCCTTTAGCCATTAAGTGGAGTGTGGAAGGACTTGGCGTTATGTGGAGTGCAACATTGCGCATGACCATAGGTTTTGTCTGCATGATGTTAATTGGTTTTATACTGACAAAGCGTTTAGTTTTTTCTCGAGCAGCAGTTTTAACGTATGCGGCTGTTGCATTGCAAATTTATGGCGCGATGTCGGTGGTGTATTGGGCAGCGCAGTTTATCCCTTCGGGGTGGATTTCGGTAATTAGTGGTTTAACGCCTTTAGTGACGGCATTATTTGCTGCCATTTGGTTGAGGGAGCGTAGTTTAACGACGGGCAAATTACTCTCTTATCTTTTTGGTATGATTGGTCTTAGTATCATGTTTGGTTCAGCTGAGAAACTCAATTCACAAGCCCTACTTGGAATATTTGGCGTATTAATTTCAATTTCACTTCAAGCGTTAAGTGCCATTGCAATTAAGCGACTTCATTCAACTCTACCTGCATTGACACAAGTGGCAGGTGGGTTGTTGTTTGCACTACCTTTCTATTTTGTCACTTGGGGCGTGGTTGATGAACAGATTCCGTTGCAATTTACCTTGGTGAGTGTGTTGTCTGTACTATATCTAGGGGTTATCGCCACGCCTGTTGGGTTTATGCTTTACTATTATTTATTGTCGCAGCATTCCGCCACGCAGGTATCACTCGTCACGTTACTTAGTCCCGTGCTGGCATTGTGGCTTGGACACCGCATAAATGGCGAGCCGATGACCTTATCAATTATTATTGGTACAACGTTTATTTTACTTGCGTTAATTGCGCACAATTTTTTCGATCGGTTTTTTCGCGCACTTTTTAATCGATAGGCTCTTTATGTCAGATTCCAAAACGTATGATGTTCCATCGTGTGTTGCTAGTCGCGCACATATCAACGCGGAAACGTATACGCAACTTTATACGCAATCTATTGCAGACCCCTTGCAATTTTGGGCAGAACAAGCCACGCATTTTTTAAATTGGCATCATCCTTGGCACACCGTCTTGACCCATGACTTTACGCAAGCGCATATTCGATGGTTTGAAGGGGGAAAACTCAATGTCAGCGTTAATTGTCTTGATCGGCATTTAGAAAAGAGAGCGAATCAAACGGCTATTATTTGGGAAGGCGACAATCCTTCTCAAGACAAAAAGTTAACGTATCAACAATTGCATGAGCAAGTCTGTCGATTTGCTAATGTACTCAAAAATAAGGGTGTTCAAAAAGGCGATAGGGTGTGTATTTACATGCCTATGATTATTGAAGTAGCTGTTGTGATGCTAGCTTGCACGCGTATTGGTGCTATTCATTCTATCGTTTTTGGTGGTTTTTCTGCGGAATCACTCAAAGAGCGTATTTTAGATTGCGATTGTCAGTTCGTTATTTGCGCAGATGAAGGCGTTCGGGGCGGTAAAATATTGCCAATGAAAGCAACGGTGGATAAAGCACTTGCGCATTGCCCTAACGTAAAAACGGTTTTCGTGATTCAAAATACTGCTAATTGGGTGGATTGGAACGCGGGGCGTGATGTGTGGTTTCATCAGTCGATGCAAGAGGTATCAGCGTTCTGCGAGCCGGAGTGGATGGATGCAGAAGACCCTTTATTTATTTTGTATACATCGGGCTCAACAGGAAAACCCAAGGGGGTATTACACACCACGGGAGGGTATTTGCTTTATGCCGCAATCACACATAAGTACGTTTTTGATTACCAAGAAGACGATATTTACTGGTGCAGTGCTGATGTGGGTTGGATTACAGGACACTCCTATGTGATTTATGGACCACTATGCAACGGGGCAACAACGCTTTTATTTGAAGGCGTGCCAACATACCCTAACGCAGATCGTTTTTGGCGTATAATCGATAAACATCAAGTGACTATTTTTTATACAGCGCCAACAGCTATTCGGGCACTGATGGCACAGGGCGATGATTGGGTTAAGCAAACATCTCGAAAAAGCTTGCGGGTTTTAGGTAGTGTGGGTGAGCCTATCAATTCTGAAGCGTGGGAATGGTATTACCATGTTGTAGGTGAAGCGCAATGCCCTATTGTGGATACATGGTGGCAAACTGAGACAGGTGGCATTCTCATTACGCCGCTTATCGGTGCAACAACGCTCAAACCTGGGTCGGCAACACGACCTTTTTTCGGTGTTCAACCGGTGATTTTAGATAATGAAGGGAATGAATTGCAGGGCAAAGCAGAGGGAATTTTAGCTATTCGTTATCCTGTTCCGGGTTTTGCTAGAAGTCTTTACGGTAATCATCCGCGGTTTATGGATACTTACTATAAGCTGTATCCGAATTATTATTTTACGGGAGATGGTGCACGCCGTGATGAAGATGGAGATTATTGGATTACGGGGCGCGTTGATGACGTATTAAATGTATCGGGGCATCGCATGGGCACAGCTGAAATCGAAAGTGCACTCGATTTACATGAAACGGTGGCTGAATCGGCGGTGGTCGGGTTTCCGCATGCGATTAAGGGGCAAGGCATCTATGCTTACGTTTCATTGAAACGCGGGGTTAAACCCTCTCCCATACTCGAAAAAGAATTAATTGCGTTAGTGCGTGCAGAAATTGGCGTGATTGCGACGATTGATGTTATTCAATGGGCGCCTCATTTGCCTAAGACGCGTTCAGGTAAGATTATGCGTCGTATTTTGCGTAAAGTGGCGGCAGATGAATTAGATACATTAGGTGATATTTCAACACTCGCTGACGCAGCGGTTGTCGATGACATTATTGCGCAACATCTTAAACTCAACGCGTTAATCAATTGAAAAAGGGGTAAGAATTTTGTCACAATATACACCTAAAGTGGCATTAAAAATGGGTTTGGTCGCGGTGCATACGCGATTTACCGTAAAATAAATTTAATGTAAATAATGCTGTTATTGTTCTATAATCATGTTTTATTTACTATTTTTAATGGGCGAGTATTTTAATTATGTCTGCAGTGATGGAAGATAAGAAGTTTCGAGGTCTGCGCGAAATTGCACTGTTGAGTGTCATTGCTGGAGCGTTGTTTTTTCTTATTTCTCTCATTACATTTAGAAATGATGATGCGGGTTGGACGCATAGCGGGTCAGTACAAACCATTGCAAATTCAGGGGGAATTTTTGGCGCATGGCTTGCTGATTTTATGTTAAGTTTTTTTGGGCTGTGTGCGTATATTTTCCCTTTTGTACTGATTTGGCAGGGCTATTTAACCTATAGTCAGCAACGTATAGAGCAGTCGCGTTGGTTAATGGCTGTGCAGTGGTTTGGTGCCGTTGTGAGTATTACAGCAGCAGATGCGCTATTTAGCTTTTATCTTTTACACATCAATATTGAACTTCCTCATACTGCGGGGGGGATTTTAGGTCAAGAATTTGGGGCGTTTTTAGCGGTTGCGTTTGGAAGTACGGGCGCTACATTACTTTTGCTTGTGATTTTATTTGCGAGTTTACGCTTATTTACGGAAATCTCCGTTGTTAGTGTGCTCGACTTCGTGGGTAAGCACAGTTTTAATTTTAGTCGTGCATTTTATCAAAATGTGTCAAAAACATTGCAGCAACATCGTAGTTCACTTGAATCACAAGATGAGCCGGTGGTTGAGGAAACAGCGAAACCAGAAAAAACACCGCGTAAACGTGGTTTTTCAAAAATAAAGCCCGTCGCTATTCCCAAATATACTGAGTCAGCAGGGGATGATGTTTCTGAGTTTGATGAATTTGTAGATGAACTTGATGATGATGTGTTTGAGGAACCCGCTGTCAAAGTTAAATCGACTAGAAAATCAAAACGTTCTCAAACAGAGGCGGTTGAGGATGATATTGACGCTGATGACGAGCATCATGAGGTGTCAACGAATAAGAAATTTAGCAGTTTTATTGAAAAAGTAAAAACGGTTAAAGCCGAAGTCATTGATAAAGTAGCTGAAAAAAAAGCACTCAAAGCAACAGCGTCCAAAAAAGCAAAAGCACCGCATTACCCCAAACGCAACAAGTTGCCGACGTTAGATTTATTAGATGATCGTGACACACATGTGATTGGCTATTCTGAATCAGATTTAGAAGAAATGTCGCGCTTGGTTGAAGACATTTTAAATGATTTTAATGTGACGGTTACGGTCGTTGGGTTTCATCCTGGGCCGGTTATTACACGCTTTGAAGTACAACCCGCTGCTGGCGTGAAAGTCAGTCGTATTAGTGGGTTATCCAAAGATTTAGCGCGTGCACTTTCTGTGACCAGCGTCCGTATTGTGGAAATTATTCCCGGTAAATCGGTTATCGGGCTTGAAATTCCCAATCAAGAGCGCGAAATGGTCACGTTGCGCGAATTATTAAAATCAACCCCTTTTGAGTATGCAAAATCATATCTTACCTTAGCGTTAGGCAAAGATATTGCTGGGGTTCCCATGGTGGCTGATTTAGCGAAAATGCCACACGCACTAGTTGCAGGTACAACCGGTTCAGGTAAATCGGTTGCAATAAATACCATGATTTTAAGTTTGCTCTACAAGGCAAATCCTGAGCAAGTGCGTTTGATTATGATCGACCCAAAAATGTTAGAATTGTCCGTTTATGAAGGCATTCCACATTTGCTCACCCCTGTTGTGACTGATATGAAAGAGGCGAGTAATGCACTACGCTGGGCGGTGGGGGAAATGGAGCGACGTTATAAATTGATGTCAAAGATGGGGGTGCGAAATTTAGCTGGCTTTAATCAAGTCATTGAAGACGCGGCAAGTCGTGGTGAAACAATTCGAGATCCCATGTTTCAATTAATCAATCCGCTTGAAGAGGATGAGGACTTTCCAACATTATCTACGTTACCAAGCATTGTGATTGTGATTGACGAACTTGCTGATATGATGATGATTGTGGGCAAGAAAGTAGAAGAATTGATTGCCCGTCTTGCACAAAAGGCAAGAGCAGCAGGGATTCATTTAATTTTAGCAACGCAGCGTCCTTCGGTTGATGTTCTCACAGGGTTAATTAAAGCCAATGTGCCCACGCGTATTTCGTTTCAAGTTTCCTCGCGTATTGATTCACGGACTATTTTAGATCAAGGCGGTGCTGAAACCTTGCTTGGCAATGGCGATATGTTATTTTTACCTTCAGGGACAAGTATTCCTATTCGAGCGCATGGTGCTTTTGTCGATGATCATGAAGTACATCGTGTAGTCGAGTTTTTAAAACAAACTGGTCCAACCAATTACCTCGCTGAGATTACCAAGGAAATGTCGGATGGGGGTGAGCATTTTAATGGCGGTAGTAGTTATGGTGGTAATTCAGAATTTGATCCCCTTTATGACGAAGCCGTTCGTTTTGTAACAGAATCACGCAAAGCATCGATTTCAAGTGTGCAAAGACGTTTTAAAGTAGGCTATAACCGTGCCGCAACCATTATTGAAGCGATGGAAACAGCAGGCGTTGTGAGTACGGCTGAAAATAATGGTACGCGAGTTGTTTTAGCGCCACCACCCGTTTAACTTATTCAAATTACAGTATTTATTTAAAATAAATACAGTAATTTTTTTTTATCACTATTAGGATTATTGAATGAATAGTACTTTTTTTTCGGAAATCACGCGTCAAAATGATATCGACCCCGTGGAAACGCAAGAATGGATTGAAGCCTTAAAATCAGTTTTAGAACGTGAGGGGAGTGAGCGAGCGCATTTTATTATTGAAAGTTTAGTGGCTGTCACGCGACATTCAGGATTTGATATTCCTTTTAGTGCAAACACAGCGTATTTAAATACCATTCCCGTATCGCAACAAGTGCAATTTCCAGGAGATGCAACACTTGAGCACCGTATTCGCTCTTATGTGCGTTGGAATGCGATGATGATGGTACTTCGTGCAAATAAAGATACAAATGTCGGTGGGCATATTGCGAGTTTCGCATCTGCAGCAACGCTTTATGATGTGGGGTACAACCATTTTTGGCACGCAGCATCTGATAAACACGGTGGGGATTTAATTTATACGCAAGGTCATTCTTCACCAGGTGAATACGCTAGAGCGTTTTTGCTTGGTCGCTTAACGCTTGATCAAATGGACAATTTCCGTCAAGAAGTGGGTGGGAATGGGTTGTCATCTTATCCTCATCCATGGCTGATGCCGGATTTTTGGCAATTTCCCACGGTGTCAATGGGGCTGGGTCCTATTTGCGCTATTTATCAAGCACGTTTTATGCGCTATTTACAGGATCGTGGGTTGGCGGATACCACGGGGCGTAAAGTTTGGGCATTTTTAGGTGATGGTGAAACAGATGAACCCGAATCACTGGGTGCGATTGGTATGGCGGGTCGTGAGCACCTAGATAATTTGATTTTTGTGGTTAACTGTAATCTACAACGATTAGATGGTCCTGTTCGTGGTAATGGCAAAATTATTCAAGAGTTGGAAAGTGAGTTCCGTGGTGCTGGCTGGAATGTCATCAAGCTAATTTGGGGGAATCGTTGGGATAGCTTACTTGCACGCGATAAGGATGGCATTTTAGCTGCACGCATGATGGCATGTGTCGACGGTGATTTCCAAACGTTTAAGGCAAAAAATGGCGCGTATGTACGCGAACATTTCTTCAATACACCCGAATTAAAAGCAATGGTGGCGGACTGGTCTGATAAAGATATTTGGGAACTCAATCGTGGTGGGCACGATCCGTCCAAAATTTTCTCAGCGTTCCAAAAAGCGAGCAATCATCAAGGTCAACCGACAGTTATTTTAGCGAAAACCATTAAAGGTTATGGCATGGGCGATTCCGGTCAGGCGCAAAATACGACCCATCAACAGAAAAAAATGAGTGATAACTCATTAACACGTTTCCGCGATGCGTATGATTTGCCTGTAACGGACGATGAACTACACAATCTTCCTTATATTACCTTTCCCGAAGGTTCAAAAGAGCTCAATTATATGCAAGAGCGTCGCGCGGCATTAGGGGGGTATTTACCTGCGCGTCGTGCAAAATCGAGTTCACTTGATGTACCTGTGCTAAACGATTTCAAAGCCTTACTTGAAGCTAACGATAAAGAAGCCTCAACGACCATGGCGTTTGTTCGATTGCTCAATATCTTGGTGAAAGATAAAAATATTGGTAAACGTATCGTTCCCATTGTACCCGATGAATCGCGTACGTTTGGGATGGAGGGGATGTTTAGACAACTTGGCATTTGGTCGCAAGTGGGACAGCTTTACACGCCACAAGATGCCGATCAACTGATGTTCTACAAAGAAGATAAGCACGGACAAGTATTGCAAGAAGGGATTAATGAGGCAGGTGGTTTATGTGATTGGATTGCAGCAGGAACGGCATATTCAACGCACAATGTTCCGATGATTCCGTTCTATATATTCTACTCGATGTTTGGTTTTCAACGTGTTGGTGATTTGATTTGGGCGGCAGGTGATCAGCGTACACGTGGCTTTTTACTTGGCGCAACAGCCGGCCGTACCACATTAAACGGTGAAGGCTTGCAACACGAAGATGGTCATAGTCATTTAATGGCAGCGACGGTGCCAAATTGTGTCTCTTACGATCCAACGTATGCGTATGAAGTTGCTGTCATTGTTCAAGATGGTTTGCGTCGTATGTATGTAGATCAAGAAGATATTTTCTACTACATTACCGTAATGAATGAAAATTACACACATCCGGCTATGCCAAAAGGCATTGAGCAAGATATTTTGAAAGGGATGTATCAATTTAAACAAGGCGACCACAGCACAAACTTGCGTGTACATCTGCTTGGTTCGGGTTCTATTTTCCGTGAAGCTGAATTTGCAGCGGAATTACTTCGTAGTGATTGGGGCGTCGAATCGGATTTGTGGAGTTGCACGAGTTTCACTGAACTCGCCCGCGATGTACAAAGTTGTGAGCGTTGGAATCGTTTGCATCCCACTGAAACGCCAAAGCAATCTCATGTTGCACATTGTTTGTCTGATGCAAAAACACCGGTTATTGCTGCAACAGATTATATTCGTGCATTTGCTGAACAAATTCGCTCTGATATTAAAGCCCCTTATGTGGTATTGGGTACAGATGGCTTTGGTCGCTCAGATACGCGTGAAAATTTACGTCGTTTCTTTGAGGTAGATCGCTATTACATTGCTGTTGCAGCACTTAAGAGTTTAGCGGATAACGGACAGTTTGATTTAGCAAAAGTGGATGTGGCGATTGCTAAATATGGTATTGACGCTGACGTCGTCGCACCTTGGTTAAGATAAATTTAAAGGGACACGCCATTATGAGTAACATTTGTGAAATTAAAGTCCCTGATGTGGGCAATGTGCATGACATTGATGTCGTTGAAGTAAGTATTCAAGCCGGTGATGTGATTGTTTTAGATCAAACTATTGCCACACTTGAAACCGATAAAGCGAGTATGGATCTACCTGCGACAGCGACGGGTACCGTTCAGCAAGTTCATATTAAAGTGGGCGATAAAGTGAATGAGGGCACATTAATTGCCACGGTATTAGTAGATGATGTCACTGCTACGCCCGCAACGCCCGTTTTCGAAACCGCTCCCGCTTCAGTTGCAGAAGTGAAACCTGCTGACGTCGTCGCTGTTCCCGTTGCTCACGTTGAGCTCAACGCGCCAACAGCGGCATTGATTGATATTCCTGTTGCGAGTCAAACAGTTCAAACTGGCTCTGCTCATGCGTCGCCTTCAGTACGTTTATTTGCTAGAGAACTTGGTGTCGATTTGTCACAAATCACGCAAGGCAGTGGTCGTAAAGGGCGCATTTTAAAAGATGACGTCAAGCATTTTGTGAAAAAGATTCTTGTCGAAGGCGTTAAAACAGGCAGTGGTGCGGGTATTCCATCGATTCCTGTTCCTGATTTTTCAGCGTTTGGCGCCATTGATATTCAACCATTAAGCAAAATTAATCGATTGACTGGGCAGCACATGACCAGTGTGTGGCTTAATGTGCCGATGGTCACATACCACGATGAAGTGGATATTACCGACATGGAAGCTTTCCGCGTCGCGCTAAATAATGAGAAAAACAAAGAGGGTGTGAAATACACGGGTTTATTGTTTATCGTGAAAGCCTTAGCGGCAGCCATGGCACAATTTCCTCGCTTTAATTCGTCGCTTTCCAGTGATGGCGAAAGTTTAATTTTCAAAAAATATTTGAATATTGGAATTGCTGTCAATACGCCAAATGGGTTGGTTGTACCGGTGTTGCGTGATGTGGCGAGTAAATCAGTGAAGCAACTTGCCATTGAACTGACTGAAAAAAGCGAAAAAGCACGATCTGGAAAATTATTGCCTTCTGATATGCAAGGCGGATGTATTAGTATTTCAAGTTTAGGGGGAATTGGCGGTACTGCCTTTACGCCTATTGTCAACGCCCCTGAAGTCGCTATTTTAGGGGTCACTAAATCGAAAATGCAGCCTGTTTGGAATGGTGAAGCTTTTGAGCCACGTTTAATGCTTCCACTGGATTTAACGTATGATCATCGTGTTATTGATGGTGCGGAAGGTGCGCAGTTTATGGAAGCCATAAAATATTATTTGGGCGATATTCGCCGTTTGTTGGTTTAAAGGATTGGAGAAATCACACATGAGCGAAAATTTACAAGCGCAAGTTGTTGTTTTAGGCGGTGGTCCGGGGGGGTATAGTGCTGCGTTTCGCGCGGCTGATTTGGGCAAAACGGTTGTTTTAGTTGAACGTTATCCTGTACTCGGTGGTGTTTGTTTGAACGTGGGTTGTATTCCTTCAAAAGCCATGCTTCATCTTGCACATACCATTCATGAAGCAGAAGAATCGAAACATTACGGCGTTACATTTGCCCAACCAGAATTAGAGTTAGATAAAATTCGTGCGTGGAAATCAAGTGTTACAAAAGGGTTAAACGACGGATTGGGTGCCCTGGCAAAGCAACGCAACGTCACCGTAGTACAAGGCGTTGGGCAGTTGACAAGCCCAAATACGTTAGTGGTTGGTGACACAACGGTGACGTTTGAAAATGCGATCATCGCGGCAGGTTCTCAGCCTACGCAAATTCCTATTTTTCCTAATGACGATCCACGGTTATGGGATTCAAGTGATGCGCTGGCGTTGCCATTTATTCCTAAAAAATTGTTAATTGTGGGTGGTGGTATTATTGGACTTGAAATGGCGACGGTTTATCACGCACTGGGTAGTGAAATTCACGTTGTGGAGTTGATGGATCAAATTATTCCGGGTTGTGATAAAGATTTGGTGACGCCGCTACACCGTAAAATCAAAAAACAATATAAAAATATTTGGCTAGAAACCAAAGTGACGGCTATTGCAGCGCAAGACGACGGTTTGAATGTCTCGTTTGACGGCAAAGGTGCGCCTGAATCGGAAATTTTCGATGCGGTTTTGGTTGCCGTTGGACGCAGACCCAATGGCAAAAAAATCGGTGCTGAAAATGCGGGGGTGAATGTTGATGATTTCGGATTTATTGCCGTTGATAAGCAACAGCGCACAAACGTTGCCCATATTTTTGCTATTGGTGATATTGTCGGGCAGCCAATGCTTGCACATAAAGCAGTGCATGAAGGCAAAATTGCAGCGGAAGTCATCGCTGGGCATAAATCACATTTTGATGCACTCACTATTCCGTCTGTTGCCTATACGGATCCTGAAATTGCGTGGATGGGACTCACCGAAACACAAGCAAAAGCGCAAGGAATTGAATACGATAAAGGCGCATTTCCTTGGGCGGCAAGCGGGCGTTCCTTGAGCATGGGACGCAAAGAAGGGTTAACCAAAATTTTAGCTGATAAACAAACTGGACGTATTTTAGGTGCGGGGATTGTCGGTTCAAATGCAGGTGAATTACTTGCTGAAGCGGTGTTAGCGCTTGAAATGGGCGCCGATATGCAAGACATTAGCTTAACCATTCATGCGCATCCAACCTTATCTGAAACGGTGGCGTTTGCCGCTGAAATGATTGAAGGCACCATTACCGATTTGTATGTGAAGAAGGGATAATTCTTTCATCTTTCAATACTATAAAGTCGCGCTACGTCTGAGTAGCGCGATTATTTCTGTCAATTCAATATCATCCAATGTGAAATTCATTTTAGAAATAGTAAATACATATAATAAATACCTATAAATTGACTACGAGGGGGAAACAAAATGGAAATATTATTAGTCGGCGCAGTTATTATGATTTTTGCAGTTTTAGCATCGGCATGGCTCATGACTTTTGCACGATGGTTTCCCATTAAAGGCATCGATGGTGTTTTTTTAAAAGATTATAAAACCATGATTCGCGCTCACATTGATTTTGCCTTGATGGCGCTGTTTTGTTTAGGTTTTTATGGTATAAAAGTACCTTTGCCTGTTTTAGCATGTTGGCTTGTCGTTATTGGCGGCATTACCAATCCTTCTGTATTTATTATTGCTGCATTTGATCCTAACTTTTGGGAAAAGCCGCTTTGGCGCGTGTATGCGGTTATCAGTTTCGCTATCACTACTCTTGGTTTTGGTTGGGTAGGTATTTCTTTATTAAATTTTGCTTTGTAAAAAAGCAAAACGACACCAAAAAACAACTCGCAACGTCTTTATTTTCACATTAACTCTTTGCCAAAATGATAAGAAAATTTGTAATTTTATTAACCTTAACGCTACTCCTTGCGGTCAATTTTAGTATTTGGAGTTATGTTAACAATCCGCTGCAAGTGCAATCTTGGACAAAAACCACGATGGGCGTCACCTATGATCCCTTGCGCAAACAAGATACGCAGACAAGTAACACTTTCCCAAGTGCGCAAGAAATTGAAAATGATTTTTAATTGTTACGAGATAAAGTGTTTGCAGTACGCACGTACAACGTGTCTAAAGAAAGAGGATTGGATAAAATTCCTGAACTCGCGGCAAAACATAATTTAAATTCAACTGTAGGCGCGTGGATTGGCGTAGATTTAGACGAAAATCGTCGTCAAGTTGATACGCTTATTGAAATTAGCAAACAATACAATCCTAAGTTAATCCGCCTTATGGTAGGTAACGAAGTATTATTGCGTGGTGACGTGACCGAGGAGGCACTAATTGGTTATCTTCGTGATGTTCGCCATAGCAATCCTAATCGCCCTGTCAGTACATCTGAAACATGGGACGTATGGATTAAGCACCCAAAATTAGTGGATGAAGTGGATTTTATTGCGATTCACGTTCTGCCTTATTGGGAAGGCATTGCAGCCGAAGATGCGGTTGATTATGTTTTTGATCGCTACAATGAGGTCAAAGCGGCTTATCCAAATAAACCGATTGTCATCACTGAGGTGGGTTGGCCCTCTGATGGACAGCCAGTGAAACACGCAACAGCGTCTATTCCAAATCAAGCAACCTTTTTACGCGATTTTCTCAATCGCGCAGATAAAGAAAAAATTACTTATTATGTTGTTGAAGCCTTTGATCAACCATGGAAAAAATCCATTGAAGGCTCGGCGGGGGCATATTGGGGGATTTTTAATGCTGATCGTAAACCTAAATATCCTATGGATGGTGACGTGATGGCGTTGCCTGATTGGGAAAATTGGGCAGCGGGTGCAGCGGGATTTAGTTTACTTTTAATGGGGCTTATTGTTATTACCCGCAGTAGTTTAAAATTATCGGGAATTTTCTTCTTTGGTTTAATGGCTAACTTAGCGGCATCGGTCATTTTTTGGTCTGTATCGAGTGGAGCGCATCAATATCAAACCACATTAAGCTTGGCATTGTGGGCACTGATGATTTTGATGCAAGTACTTGCTACCATTATTTTATTGATTGAAAGTTTGGAAATTGCTGAAGTGGTTTGGCATCGCAAAACGGTGCGGACATTTCAACCACTCACGCCAACGGCAGAATTCACTTATCCAAAAGTGTCACTGCATTTGCCTATTCACAATGAACCGCCTTTAATGGTTCGAAAAACTTTAGAAGCCTTGGCAAAAGTGGACTATCCAAACTTTGAAGTGCTTGTAATGGATAATAACACTAAAGATCCTGCGGTATGGCAACCTGTTGAAGAAGATTGTAAACGACTCGGTGAGCGCTTTCGTTTTTTTCATTTAGAAAATTGGCCTGGATTTAAAGCGGGGGCTATTAACCATGCGCTTGAGCAAACCGCTGAAGATGCTGAAATTATTGCGTTAATTGATAGCGATTATGTGTTGTCGCCAGATTGGTTAAAATCCATGGTACCTTATTTTGATAATCCCAAAGTGGGTTTTATCCAGTCGCCTCAAGATTACCGCGACCGTCATCAAAGTACGTTTAAAGAATTTTCCTATTGGGAATATGCCGGATTTTTCAATATCGGCATGGTGCAACGCAACGAATATAATGCAATTATTCAACATGGCACAATGACGATGATTCGTAAGTCAGCGTTAATTGAAGTGGGACGCTGGTCGGAGTGGTGTATTTGTGAGGATAGTGAACTGGGTCTGCGTTTGTATGAAGCGGGTTATGATTCGGTTTACGTTAAAGATTCTTTTGGTCGCGGATTGATGCCCGATACGTTCTCTGGCTATATGACACAGCGTTTTCGTTGGGTCTATGGCGCGATGCAAATTATCAAAGCGCATTGGCGCAGTTTTCTTCCTACTAAAAAATCGCCACTCACTACCGCACAAAAATATTATTTTATTGCCGGTTGGTTGCCTTGGTTCTCTGATGCGTTAGCATTAATTTTTACCTTGGCAAGTTTGGCTATTACTGTGCTGATTTGTTTTGCAGCGCATCCGGAATTACCTGCTAATGTATTTTTGATGCCCACAGTAGGATTGTTTGTTTTTAAAATTATTCGTGGACTTTGGCTCTATCAAGCGCGTGTTCCGTGTTCTATTTGGAATTCACTAGGAGCAGCATTATCTGGTTTGGCGCTCACCCATACCGTGGCACTTGGCACGATTCAAGGCTTATTTACTTCTGGTAAGCCCTTTATGCGTACACCAAAATATGAAGCACATGGTGCGTTATTTTCTGGTTTACGCGTGATTCAACAAGAAATTTTGTTATTACTCTGGTTGGGTTGGGGAATTGTTGAAGTCAGTCAACTTGAGTACCTTGATAATTTGAATGGTAAACTTTGGATCGCTATTTTAGCCGTTCAAGCCGTGCCTTATTTAGCGACAGTCATGATTACATTGATTAGTATTATTCCAAGCTATTTCAGCAATAAATCAGCAGAAGAGTTAGATGATGATGTATAAAAAATATGTTAAGACCCTGATTCATGATAAAAATTATTCAACCAATGCGGTCGCGTTAGGCGTTATTTTTATAGGTTTAATCAGTTCATCGAGTTTGGTGAGTTCGGTTGGTTTTTTTGCGCTTTCAGGCGCTATTACCAACTGGCTTGCAGTTCATATGTTATTTGAAAAAGTGCCTTATCTACGCGGCTCGGGGGTCATTCCTGAACGTTTTGAAGAATTTAAATGTGCCATTAAAACGCTCATGATGTCGCAATTTTTCACCGCGCAAAATATTGAACAATTTATCGAAACCGAGGAGCAGGGTGGTCAAAAAGTCTTGAATTTAGAGCCGCTACTCGCCGTTGTTGATTACGACAAAATTTATGATAGTTTGGTGATGGTGATTTTGGAGTCTTCATTTGGCGGAATGTTGATGATGATGGGTGGCGTTGAAGCATTGACACCACTTAAAGAGCCTTTTGTTGAAAAAGTGAAAGTGACATTAATTGAAATGGTGGATTCAAGCGAGTTCAAAACAGCGCTTGAGCACGGTTTAAATGCGCAAAAAATTAGCGCGGATTTGGTTGAGAAAATTGAAGTCGTTATTGATAAACGCTTAGACGAATTGACACCTCAATTGGTTAAAGAAATGGTACAGGCAATTATGCAAGAGCATTTAGGTTGGCTTGTCGTCTGGGGTGGCGTATTTGGTGGTTTACTAGGCGGTATTTTTGGGTTAATGTTGTAAATGTCAATCATAGATTTAACGTTTGACGTATTTGGTGATACCAATAAAAAACCTATTATTATTCTACATGGTTTTTTTGCATCAACAAGAAACTGGCGTGCCTGCGCTGAAAAGTTGAGTCAGCATCATTGTGTGTATGTACTTGACGCACGAAATCATGGCGCATCACCGCATCATAGCGTGATGGATTATCAAGCCATGGCGGGTGATGTGGTGCGTTTTATTGCGCAACATAATTTAGTTAAAGCGCATATTGTGGGTCATAGCATGGGGGGAAAAACAGCGATGTGGTTAGCGCTCAATTATCCAGAATGCGTTGACCGTTTAATTGTTGTTGATATTGCCCCCATAAGCTATACGCACGATTTTACACCGCTGATTCATTCACTAAAAGCATTGCCTTTGCCTTTGCTGACAAATCGTAAACAAGCAGAATTATTACTTGCAGATGCCATTCCTGAACTCAGTTATCGACAATTTTTACTGCAAAATTTGTTGTTGATAAATGGAAGTTATAGATGGCGTATTGACTTAGATATTTTTGAGCGCAATGCTGATAACATTGTTGCCTTCCCAAGCACCGACAATCTTGCGCCATTTTATGGCAGTACGCTGTTTATCGCAGGCGAACATTCGCGCTATATTTCCAAAAATAGCACTCAAATGTTGTTTCCGGTTGCAATACATCAGACCGTCGCTGACGCAGAGCATTGGGTTCACGTTCAGCAGCCTGAGGCTTTTCTGAAAATGGTTGCTGATTTTTTGCCAATGTAATGACGAAATCATTTTTCGCCTTATTGATAGCTCAATTTTTATCCGCTTTTGCCGATAACGCGATGCTATTTGTAATAATTACATCTGTGATACAAACGTCTGCACCCGCATGGTATGTTTCAGCGTTGCAGAGTGTGTTTTTGGTTGCATTCTTTGTCTTTGCGCCTTGGACTGGGTATATTTCGGATAAATTTGCAAAATCACATGTATTATTTGCAGCGAATATGGTTAAAGCGTTGGGTGGTATTTTACTTTTGTGCAATAGTGAACCGCTTATCGCTTATGGTATCGTTGGCATAGGTGCGGCACTTTATAGTCCAGCGAAGTATGGGATTTTACCCGAACTTGTGAATCGAGACACCTTAGTGAAAGCGAATAGTTGGATTGAAGGCTCGACAATTTTGGCTATTTTGCTAGGTATGGTGATTGGTGCGAAGGTAGCAGATAGGTCAACAAGTACAGCATTGGGTGGCGCGATAGGGTTGTTTTTGATTTCAGCATTAATAACATGTTATTTACCCACATGGTTACCTGTTAAGCCTACTGAAAATAAGTCAGCGTTGCTGGATTTTTACAAACAGATCACCCATTTTTTTACGTTACCCATCGCTTATTTTGTGATTTTAGGCGGTGCATTATTTTGGGGGACGGCAGCGACATTACGCGTGATACTCGTCGCATGGGCGCCTTTAGTGTTGAAACTGAATACAGCGTCAGATATTGCGCAATTAACGTTATTTTTAGCAGTGGGAATTATTATTGGTTCGGGTCTTGTATCTCGTCTTATTTCACTCAAAAACGTATCATTTGTGAGTTTTGCGGCTTATGGGATGGCGCTGTCTATTATTGCGTTGAGTTTTGCCGATAAAATGATTGATGCGCAGTTGATTTTATTGCTGATTGGCGTGATGGGAGGCGTGTTTATCGTGCCAATTAATGCTGAATTACAAAGCCTTGGCGTAGATAGTATTGGTACTGGACACGCTGTTGCAATACAAGGTTTTTTTCACAACATTGCGATGCTATGTGCGCTAGCCATCTACGGTTACGCGACAACGCAATCCCTCAATCCAGTGGAGGCAATATGGTATTTAGGGAGTTTATTTTTTATCGTCATTTTTGTGCTGAGTTATTCTCTTTCTTTTATCAAAAAAAGCCATTTATGATGATTATTCGTCCATGCTACGACAGTTAATTGATTGGTTTTTTTTTAAAAAGAGATAAAATCAAGTAGAATTAGCCAAATTAAATTTTTAGGAATGTATCATGCTACCTGTTAGAAAATTCAAATCAGGCACCATAATTTTTGAAGAGGGAAGTTATGGTGTGATGATGTATATCGTTGTTGAAGGCAGTGTGCAACTTTACGTTATCAATAATAAAAAAGAAGTTGAACTGTCTGTTGTGAACAAGAATGATTTTTTTGGTGAAATTGAGATGTATGGTAATTCACCTCGTGGCTTTTCAGCAAGAACGTTATGTGATACACGTTTAGTGTGTATTAAGAATCGTATGCAGCTTGAGCAGTTTTTTGCTGAGCATCCCGCATTTCCTGGAAAAATGATGCGTATTATGGGTGAGCGTCTTGCTACCACTACCGCTTCATTATAAGGTATTGAGTTATGGAATTATTTACTAAACCAGAAAAAAATGTACTAAAAACAAAGTTGCCCATTATTGAAATTGCCACAGATGAAGTCATTTTTACAAGTGGTTCAGAGGATCGGCGCATGTTTCTTGTGCTTGAGGGATCGATAAAAATATACACACAAGGTGAAACAAAAGAAATCGAGGTTGCGGTTATTGAGCAATATGAGTTTTTTGGGGAAATCGAGATGTATGTTGATAAACCGCGCAGCGATAATGCAAAAGCGATTGTCGATAGCAAGTTAGTGGTTATTCGATCACCTAGTGAGCTTGAGCGTTTCACACTTGATAATCCGTGGTTGTCGGGAAAAATGATGGCAACGATGGGCGCACGTCAAGCCGTAACCAATACCCTTCTCGCTAAGAAACTGGCGAATGCAAGTAAAAGTGTGGATAACACCGCGAGTATTGATCTCAAAACGGGTGAATTACATTTAACGCCAGACAGTAATGTCAAAAAAGAAGCGGAAGAAGAACGCGAAAGAAATAAATCTTAAATGAATTCAAAACGGTGTGTAGGCAATACACACCGTTTGAGTTTTCACTCATCAGTGGTCTAAATAACAATATTGACCAATTTTCCCGCCACGATAATCACTTTTTTGATAGCTTGACCGTCAATAAATTTTAAAATTGCCGCATCACTCAATGCAATTGTTTCAATTTCTGTATTCGTTGCAGCGGCTGCGACAGCAATTTTTCCACGCAATTTACCATTGACTTGCACCATCAATTCCAGCGAATCTTGCACTAATGCACTGTCATCTACAGTGAGCCAAGATTCTAAAATAATGGCGTTATCATGACCTAAGTCGCGCCAGAGTTGATCGCAAATATGCGGCACAATCGGCGAGAGCATAATAGCAATCGCTTCTAAAATTTCATGACGAATTGCTTTGCCATTCTCTGATTCGTCGGTGAATTTAGCGAGCGTATTGAGTAATTCCATATTGGCTGCAATTGCCGTGTTAAAAATAGTTCTCACGCCCATATCATGAGTCACTTTTTGAATCGTCTGATGCAAAAAACGACGTACAGCTTGTTGTTCTTTTGACAGCTCACCTTGAATTTTAAAGTGTGTCCCTTGAACCTGCTGTGAATGTATATATGCTTGACGCCATAAGCGTTTCAAAAAGCGTGAAGCGCCTTCTACACCGTCGGCAGACCATTCAAGTGACTGCTCGGGTGGCGCGGCAAACATAATAAATAAACGCACGGTGTCCGCGCCGTATTTTTCAATTAATGCTTGAGGATCAACGGTATTGCCTTTGGATTTTGACATTTTACTGCCATCCATAAGTACCATACCTTGTGTTAGCAATTTTTTGAACGGCTCGTCGCACGCAATCAATCCTTCATCGCGCAATAATTTGGTGTAAAAACGCGCGTATAACAAATGCAAAATAGCGTGTTCAATACCACCGATATAATGATCGACAGGTAGCCAATACTTAGCACTTTCATCTAGCATAGAATTCGCTTTATTGCTGGCAAAACGCGCGAAATACCATGACGATTCCATAAAGGTATCAAACGTATCGGTTTCACGTTTTGCCGCTTTGCCGCATGTTGGGCAATTCACGTGTGAGAATGTGGGGTGCGCAACAAGCGGTGATTGTGAGCCATCGAGTACAACGTCGCGTGGGAGTTCCACAGGTAACTCGTTTTCTGGAACAGGCACCGTGCCGCAATCGTCGCAATAAATCACAGGAATGGGGGCGCCCCAATAGCGTTGACGCGATACGCCCCAATCACGCAAACGGAAATTCACTTTGCGTTCGCCTTTGTGTTGCGCTTCGAGTGTTTCTGCAATTTTTGTGAAAGCCTCGTGAGAGCTTAGCCCATCAAAATCACCTGAATTTTTTAAGACACCTTTGTGTGTAAAGGCTTGTTCTTGGCAATTATCATCCATGCCATCTCTAGCAAAAATGACTTGTTTAATCGCAATGCCGTATTTTTTGGCAAATTCAAAATCGCGTTGATCGTGCGCAGGCACAGACATAACAGCGCCTGTGCCGTAACTCATCAACACGAAATTCGCAATCCAAACCGGCACAGATTCCCCCGTAATGGGATGCAAAGCAGTGATACCCGAATTGATACCACGTTTTTCCATGGTTTCCATTGCCGCTTCAGAGGTTTCCATCGTTTTGCAATCATCAATAAACGCACGAATGTCAGCGTTATTTTGAGCCGCTTTTAACGCGAGTGGATGCTCTGCGGCAACGGCTAAATAAGTCACACCCATGAGCGTATCGGGGCGCGTGGTGTAAATACGAACAGGGCTTTCATTGGGTACGTCAAAATCCATTTCAACGCCTTCAGAGCGTCCAATCCAATTAGCTTGCATGGTTTTGACTTGCTCGGGCCAACCTTCGAGTGTTTCAAGTGATTGTAAGAGTTCATCACCGTAAGCAGTAATTTTCAAAAACCATTGCGCAATTTCTTTACGCTCCACTTTGGTGTCGCAACGCCAGCAGCAACCGTCAATGACTTGCTCGTTAGCCAGTACGGTCATGTCATTTGGGCACCAATTGACAGGCGCTGTTTTTTTATAAACTAACCCTTTCTCAAGTAATTTCAAAAAGAACCATTGTTCCCATTTGTAATAATTGGGATCACACGTGGCGAGTTCACGATCCCAATCATACGCAAAACCTAAGCGTTTTAATTGGTCACGCATATAATCAATATTGCTATATGTCCAATCAGCGGGATGAACGTTGTGTTGCATGGCAGCGTTTTCAGCAGGTAAACCAAACGCATCCCATCCCATTGGCTGCAACACGTTTTTACCACGCATACGTTGATAACGTGAAATCACATCGCCAATGGTATAGTTACGCACGTGTCCCATGTGCAATTTGCCACTTGGGTAGGGAAACATAGATAAGCAATAATATTTTTCTTGCTCTGCTTTTGGGGTAACGTTGAAAACTTTAGAATTTTCCCACGCTTGTTGAACGTTTTTTTCGATGTCTTGCGGTTGATAAATTTCTTGCATGATGTTGTTTTGTTAAAAATGAAAGTGAAAAAGTGACTGAATTTATGATAACGAGTGCGTAAAATACTTAAATTAACGTTAGAATACCTTACCGCTTTCTAAATCAAAAGTATTCTATGCAGATTAAAGACCATTGGTTAAGTGATGTAACACGGATTGTATCCCCAAACTTTAATGAACGCCCTAGCGAAAATGATATTTCGTTAATTGTCATTCATTGTATTAGTTTGCCGCCTAAGGAGTTTGGTGCAAATTATATCGATGATTTATTTTGCAATCGACTTAATCCCACTCTACATCCTTATTTTGAAACCATTTCAACGATGAAAGTTTCCGCGCATGTGCTTATTCGACGTGATGGTGAATGTGTTCAGTATGTGCCATTTCATAAACGCGCGTGGCATGCGGGTGTGTCGATTTACAATGGGCGTGAGAATTGCAATGATTTTTCTATCGGCATTGAACTTGAAGGAACGGAAACAATCGATTATACCCACGCGCAATATGATGTGTTAAATAACATTATTCGCGCTTTGCTTGATACCTATCCCACTTTATCTAAACAACATATCACCGGACACAGCGATATTGCGCCTAATCGCAAAACGGATCCGGGGGATGTGTTTGATTGGTCAAGAATTAACTCAACTGTTGTTTAATCGCCCACTGAATATGTTCGCGCACCATGTCTGAATGTACGGTTAAACGTGCTTTTAGTGCATGTAAAATTTCCGCATTTTTTGGCGCATTGCCAAGTGCAACCGCACTATTTCTGAGCCAGCGCTCATAGCCAATGCGACGAATGGCAGAGCCCTCGGTTTTCATTAAAAATTCACTTTCACTCCACGCAAATACATCCAGTAATTGCTGTGTATTTAGACGCTGACGTGGGTGAAAATCGGGTTCTTTGGTTACATTAGCAAAACGATTCCACGGACAAATTAACTGGCAATCGTCACACCCATAAATACGATTGCCAATTAATGGACGCAGTTCAACAGGAATCGTGCCATGCAACTCAATAGTTAAATAAGAAACGCAGCGTCGCGCATCCACTTGATAAGGCGCAACAATAGCTTGTGTTGGGCAGATAGTTAAACAGGCGCTACATTCACCGCAATGCGCTGTAGTGGGCTGATCGGGAGTCAGTGCTAAATCAGTGTAAATTTCACCTAAAAAAAACCAAGAACCGGCTTTGCGATTAATTAAATTAGAATGTTTGCCAATCCACCCTAACCCCGCTTTTTGTGCAATGGCTTTTTCTAAAACAGGCGCACTATCCACAAAAGCACGGTAACCAAATGTACCAATCTCTGCTTGAATTTTATCTGCTAGTTTCTGTAAACGCTGACGCATTAGCTTGTGATAATCACGACCTAGCGCATAGCGCGAAATATACGCTGACGTAGGTGAATTGAGCGCAGTCTTCATGGCTATTGCATATTCGGGCAAATAATCCATGCGTACCGAGATAATGCTTTGTGTATTTGGATAAAGAAGAGTGGGGCGACTGCGCTTTAAGCCATGCTTTGCCATGTAATCGAGTTCACCGTGAAATCCGTTATCTAGCCAATGGTGCAGATGGTTTTCAGCTTCGTTGAGTTGCGTATCCGCAATGCCAACTTGCTGAAAACCCAGTTCTATGCCCCACTGTTTGATTTTTTCAATAAGTGCGCTAGGCATAAGTTAGAGCATCGCACCCGAAAAATCGGTTTGCCGCCATGCTTCGTAGAGCACAATGGCTACCGTGTTTGATAAATTGAGACTTCGACTTTGTGCTTGCATGGGAAGAAATAAGCAATTTTCGCCAATAGTTGCAAGAATTGTCGCAGGCAAACCACGTGTTTCTGGACCGAATAGAAAGACATCTCCGGCTTCAAAATTGACGTCGCTATAATTTTTTTTACCTTTTGTGGTCAGTGCAAAGAGGCGTTTAGGTTGATTTTTTTCTAAAAAATCAGCATAAGAATTATGCAGTTGTACTGATACCCATTCATGATAATCCAGTCCAGCGCGACGTAATTTTTTATCATCTAAATCAAAACCTAGCGGTTTAATTAAGTGCAATTGCATCCCTGCATTGGCACATAAACGAATGATATTACCCGTATTGGCTGGAATTTCTGGCTCAAAGAGAACAATGTGGAACATAATTAGAAGTGGTTATCAATGGCTACGGGGGTTAATTTCCAAATATCATTGTTATAATCGGTTATAGTCCGATCCGTAGAAAATTTGCCACTTGCCGCGCAATTGAGGATACTCATTTTTGTCCAACGCTCTTTATCTTGATAGGCAATGTCTACGCGACGTTGGGCATCAACAAAACTACGGAAATCCGCGAGCGTTTTCCATGGATCATTGCTGCTTTTTAGCGAATTGATAATGTCGTCAAAAATGTGTGGCTCAAATTGGTTAAAATGTCCACATTCAAGTAAATTTAATGTGCGACGTAAATCCTCATCATTATCAATATAACATTGTGGTTCATAATGGTGGTTGAGTGCGTCGACTTCTTCTTCTGTTAAACCAAATAAAAAGAAATTTTCATCACCCACTTCCTCGCGAATTTCAATATTTGCACCATCTAACGTTCCGATGGTTAATGCACCATTCATCATAAATTTCATATTCCCCGTGCCAGAAGCTTCTTTGCCGGCCGTTGAAATTTGTTCAGATAAATCCGCGCCTGGGCAGATTTTTTCCATCGCAGATACACGGTAATTGGATAAAAATACCAGCTTTAATTTACCCTCTACATCGGGATCATTGTTAATAACACTGCCAACATTATTAATCAGCTTGATAATGCGTTTTGCCATGTAATAACCAGGAGCCGCTTTACCGCCAATTAAAACACAACGATCCACCCAGTTTGCCGTATCACCACGCTTAATGCGGTCATATAAGTGAATAACATGCAGGACATTTAACAATTGACGTTTGTATTCGTGAATACGTTTAACTTGAACATCAAAAATAGCATTTACATTAAACTCAACATCATACTCAATTTTTTTATAGTCGATTAATTTTTGTTTGGCATGCTGTTTTAGCTGACGCCAGCGTGCACGAAATTGTTTGTCTTCAGCATAAGGCGCGAGTCGTTGTAATTGCGACAAATCCGTTATCCAACCCGAACCAATAGTTTCTGTAATGAGTTCAGCTAATTCGGGATTACAGGCCGCAAGCCATCGACGTGGCGTGACACCGTTGGTTTTATTATTAAATTTTGCAGGCCAGAGCTCATAAAAGTCATGGAATAAACCTTGTTGTAATAATTTTGAATGCAGCTCTGCAACGCCATTGACGGAATAGCTACCTACAATAGCTAAATACGCCATTCTAACGTATTGCCCATGACCCTCTTCAATAATTGACATTCGTGTTAGTCTGTCTGTATCGCCTGGCCAACGCGCGGACACTTGTGCAAGAAAATGGGCATTAATTTCAAAAATGATTTCCATTAGACGCGGCAGCAATTCTTTAAATAAATCGACACTCCAGCGCTCAAGTGCTTCAGGTAATAGCGTGTGATTTGTGTACGCCATCGTACGGCTGGTAATCTCCCATGCTTCTTTCCATGATAATCCATACACATCAATAAATAATCGCATCAATTCAGCAACTGAAATACTGGGATGTGTATCATTGAGCTGAAAACAATTTTTAGCCGCAAAATTTTTAAAATTATTCCCATATCGCCCCACCCACGTTGCAATCACATCTTGAAGACTTGCAGAGGCTAGTAAATATTGTTGTTTTAAACGCAGGGCTTTGCCGTTTTCATTTGCATCATTGGGATAAAGTACCATTGTGATGTTTTCAGCGGTATTTTTTGATGCAACGGATTCTGCGTAATCACCCGCATTGAATTCTTGTAAATCAAATTCTTCGGTAGCCGCCGCACGCCACAAACGTAGCGTATTAACCGTACCGTTTTGATAACCCGGAACGGGCGTGTCGTAAGGAATAGCCAAAATATCGTGCGTATCCACCCAAATGACCCGTTTGTGACCTTTTTCATCAAGATGTGTTTCGGTATGCCCACCAAATTTGACACGTTGAACGTATTCAGAGCGCTTAATTTCCCAGACATTACCATTGCGCAGCCAATGATCGGGTTTTTCCACTTGCTCGCCATCGACAATTGCCTGCGTAAACATGCCATATTCATAGCGTAAACCATAACCGGTAACCGGCAATTGCAATGTCGCACAACTATCAATAAAGCAAGCCGCTAAACGCCCTAAACCACCATTTCCAAGTCCCGCATCTGCTTCACTATCTACCAGCTCTTCAATATCTAAGCCTAAATCATACATGGCTTTTGCGACCACATCGTCAATGCCTAAATTTAACATAGCATTACTTAACGCGCGTCCCATTAAAAACTCCATGGATAAATAATAAGCGCGACGGCTTTCTTGATGTTTATAGGCGGTATAAGTACGTTTCCAGCGCTCAACGATGCGATCACTGATGGCAAGTGAGAGCGCTTCATAGGCGTAGTAGGGTGAGCGACAGCTTTCATCGCGACCTAAACGATGGCTATAATAACGCTTAAAATCGGCTTCAATGTGCAACTCATCCATGCCAAGATCAGGCAATGTCGTAATTGTGGCACAAGGTTTACTGGTTTTGAATGTTCTAAATGACATAATAATCACCGTTTTGAAGAGGAATAGGGATTTGTATTATTCTAGTCTATATC
>OMIH01000037.1 GCA_900299045.1 Methylococcaceae bacterium | reverse complement strand
TGATGTATAAAAAATACTTTTTTCTTTAATAATACGTTAACAATAGCATGAACAATGCCATATAACTTATCTAATTGATTTATAATATGTAATAAAACGAAATATGCGATAACATGACGATTAAAATGTTTCATTGAAACATAAAATGAAACAAATGTGTTTCGCATGAAACGTATTTGAATCATATTTTCGTAGGAATACACGGTAATTTTAGGTAAGCTAGCGATTTTATATGTCGTTGATATGACAACGTGGATACACGCTGTTGTTTTCAACGTGATAAAAAGATGTAAATAATACCTCTCCATTCAACAGAATCCATTTCCATATATGCAAACAGAATTAGATATAAGAAAGGCTATCGAAAATGACGAGCTTGTTTTTTTCTATCAGCCAAAAGTGTCACTGATTACAGGAAAAATCAATGGAGCAGAGGCATTAATTAGATGGATTAAACCCGATGGAACCTGTATTCCTCCCAGTGAATTTATACCAATAGCAGAAACATCGGATTTAATTAAAGAAATCACTTACCACATGTTTCCAAAATTAGTAGATGATCTTCTGATTTTAAACAGTATCGATGATACGTTAGTGACCTCGTTTAATACATCAGCAAAAGATTTTAAAGATGACAGATTTACCCATCTTGTCTTAAACACGTTGCGAATATCGAATTTACCGACTCATACAATACAAGTTGAATTAACCGAAACAGCGACTTTTCAAGCAACAAGTGTCATAAAAGAGCATATTATGGTGTTGCGTCATGCAGGTCTTAGTCTTGCGATGGATGATTTTGGAACGGGGTATTCTTCCATTGACACATTAAGTAAATTACCTTTTACGACTATAAAACTTGATCAAGGCATTATCGGCAGAATGCTTTCATCCGATAAAAATTCCACAATTGTTTCAACCTCTATTCGCCTTGCACATGAGTTAGGCATTAGCATCATCGCAGAAGGCGTTGAAAGTAAAGAACAGTATCATCACTTACTCAATATTGGTTGTAACCATGTACAGGGCTATTGGATAAGCAAACCGCTACCCTTGGTTGAATTCATCCATTTCCTCACAGCTGATTTGAATTGGTCAACGGGTGTGCCGGTAGGACTTATTCACATGGCAATTGTGGATCATATTCAATGGCGAAAAAATTTAGTTAACCAACTGATTAAATTAGCCTCATTGGATAAAAACGACCCCAATCGTAACGCATCAGATATCGTTCCTTTATCATGCAGAGAGTGTCGCCTTGGACAGTGGTATTATGGATTAGGACAGATGTTTAATCATCATCAAGAGTTTCAAGAATTAGAACAACCTCATGATAAATTACATCAGATAGGGCAATATTTGGTAACACTGGTAGAAAATGGGGCAAGTGTAGATGACTTAATTCCCCATTTACAAACACTCTCCGTTCAATCTATGCAAGTCTTAAACAAGCTACAAAATCTTGAAGATAAAGGATTGGCCGATATGCACAAAATGAGTGAAATGGTTTTGTGTAAATAAAAACCTTAATCCTGCTACACGACATAGCAGGACAAAAATGTGAGGCGTGTTTATTATGATTGCGTGAGGTAAAAATCGATATCTTCTTTTGAAAAACCAATTTTTTTCGCCACGCGATCTGCATGACTAACACGCGAAATACCATCTATTATTTTATGCGTAGGCAAATCCCCTAAAAACTCTACCTGTCTAGCAACACCAATATGTTGCTTGACCAGCTCATCAACTAATTGGTGATTGTGGGTAATTAAAATGGTACTGTTACCTTTGCGGTAAAATCCTGTTAACACCGTCAAAGACGATTCCATTTTTTCTTCAAATGTCGTGCCTTCGGACAATTCATCTAAAATCACAAGACTCTGCGCACTACATGCTAAAAAGATTTCTTTTGTACGTTTCAGCTCCGCACCAAAACGCCCTTCACCGTCATTTAATTTGCTAATTTCGGGTGCTTGATAAAAAATCTTATCTGCCACACTCAACGTCGCGCTACGTGCAGGAACAAAACAGCCTATTTGTGCGAGTAATTGAATTTGTGAAATCGTTTTACAAAATGCTGTTTTCCCGCCACTGTTAGGGCCGGTAATCGCCAGCACTTTATTGTGATCCAAGGCTAAATCATTGCCAACGTAATGTGGGTTTGCCTTTCCCAGAATTGGATTCATCGCCTCACACAGCACCATGCGATGTTGCTCACTATCAATAACAGAAGGCAATACGGTGGTATGTCCAAACGCGTCTGCAAATTTCAAAAATGACAACAATTCATCTAATTGCCCCAGTGCATCAAGAGCGCTAGCTAATTCTGGCGATTGTTTAAATTCTTCACGCAAAGGAATAATGAAATTATCTCGATCAAAATGACCTACCCATGGAAAATACAGCAATAAAAAGGGCGATAAAAATAGTGATTCATTGATGATAGACGGAATAAAATAAAACACCGTGTAAATCATCGCTGTCAGTAAAGCAAGCACTAATGGCTTCACTAAGCGCGGATAAAACACAATCGCCGGTTGCCACCACGTTTTGCTGCGTTCTTGCTGGGTTTGTAAACTCGTTTCAGTTAAGTACACCCCTTGCGTCATTAACCTATACGCGCGACTGCCAGCGAATGCTTTAATATGTTCAAATAAGTCGTTTAAATAGGTGCTTTCTGGCGGTGGGCACGCTTGAATATCTGTCACCAATTGAGTGACAAAGCGCACGCCACGCTTATACTGTACATAACCATAGCCTTCGATATCTTTACCGTTCTTACTTGTTCCAAACATCGGCAAGAAATCCGCAAATAATAAACGATAAAAACTATTTTCACGCTCAACCGCCGTTGTCACAACCTCTTGAATGGCTGTTCTTAATACCGTGTTATTATGTAATTCTTCTAACGCGCGTTGTTTATTTTCAATATCATGGCTTTTATTCAAAGGAGTAACGAGTGAGCGAAATAAAACGGCTTGACCGATCACCGACTCTGCATGATTGACCGCATCAAATAAATGCTCAACTTCTAAGGCGCTCACACCACCCGCATCTAATACGCCCTCGCCCGTTGGGAGCGCTTGCGTCACCTTGACATCAGGCCACGCCAAATGTTTCCATAAACTCAGTAAATTTTTTTTCATTTGACGCCTCCGACTAATAGCTTTATTGATTATTTTGACGCATTTTTTAAATATTCCGCTTTTCGAGCTAAATCCTCATCCGAATCGGCATATTTTTCGGCAACCGCCTTAAAGTCATTTTGTAATTCAAGAAACGCATCTACCATATCCGGATCAAAATGATTACCACGACCGTCAACAATAATTTGTACCGCTTTTTCGTGAGGCATCCCTTCTTTATAAACGCGACGACTAATAAGTGCATCATATACATCAGCAATTGCCATCAAGCGTGCTGAAATGGGAATATTATCACCAGCAAGTCCCAAAGGATAACCACTTCCATCCCATTTTTCTTGGTGCGCATACGCAATTTCTTTGGCGTACTTTAAAAAAGGCACTTCAATGCCTAATTCGTACTCTGCATGCAAAATAGCACTTCGCCCGAGTGCAGGGTGGGTTTTCATAATTTCAAATTCTTCAGGTTCAAAACGCCCCGGTTTAAGCAGAA
Source organism: Methylococcaceae bacterium (assembly GCA_900299045.1). Classification (GTDB taxonomy): domain Bacteria; phylum Pseudomonadota; class Gammaproteobacteria; order Methylococcales; family Methylomonadaceae; genus UBA10906. The sequence goes on along the minus strand of OMIH01000037.1, from coordinate 22,303 downwards.
TATTATCGGGAATACCAACTTTGCCAATATCGTGTAATGGGGCGGATTTGAACAGAATTTCAATAATTTTATCATCATCGAGAAAATGTGAAAAACGCGAATGATGACGTAATTTTTGGGCTAATAGACGCACATAATTTTGTGTTCGACGAATATGATTGCCGGTATCGTTATCACGCGTTTCAGCAAGTGACGCCATGGCGTGAATGGTTACATCTTGAATTGCCGCCACTTCACGGGTTCGCTTTTCAATTTCCGATTCAAGAAAATTATTTTGATTGCGCAAAAAGTCTTGCATCATTTTCATATCGAGATGCGTTTTTACGCGTGCCATAACAATAGCGGGATTAATGGGTTTTGTGATGTAGTCAGTTGCCCCTAATTCAAGCCCCTTCGTTTCATCTGTCACGTCCGATTTGGCGGTTAAAAAAATAATAGGAATATGACGCGTTTGCGCATTAGCTTTGAGTTGCTTGCAGACTTCATAACCATCAATATCAGGCATCATCACATCAAGCAAAATTAAATCTGGTGGTGTGCTTGATTGCGCAATTTTTAACGCTTTCTCACCGCTATTTGCCACTTTAATTTTGTAATAATCTTTGAGCAATTCACTCATCAATATCAGATTGTCAGGCGTATCATCGACCACTAAAATGCTAGATTTTGGTATCATTATTTTTCTTTTCCTAAAAATTTAACTTAACGTAATGTGACACAAAAAATACGGTATTGATCGTTATTCATGATTCATTGCAAACTAGAATGACGTTGTGGGAGAGTAGCCAATAATTGCAACGCTTTTTCAAATTCAAATTGTTTTACCATAATGTCGATTTTCGTGAATAACTCTTCCCCTAGCAAGCCGGTCAATAAATCGATATTATCATCTATACAATTTAATGCCGCACTGTCATCATCAAGCAAAAACGCATTCAGCATAGCGAGTACAATGCGTGCTTTTCCTTCATCAAATTGCTGTATATGACGTTGTGTGTCATGCACAGCCCCACGAATCGCTTCAATAAGGGGTATTTGTATACCTTCAAAGTAGGTAATTCTAGCATCAATTAAGTCTGGTGGGGTACTTGACGTAATCATTTTTTCAATTTCTGCTGCCAGTTCTTGCAAATGCGTTGCGCCAATATTTCCATTCACACTTTTTGCTGAATGCGCAATACGCTCAGCCGTTGCATAATCGCTCGCCTCTAATGCCGCACGCAAACTTGCCGGCATTTTTTCTTGATTGCTGACATATCTTCTTAGCATATTGATATAGAGTGTTTTTTTACCTAAAACACGCTTTAAACCTAATTCAATATCCAGTCCATCAATGACAAATGAAATAGCTTCTTCTGGTTCTTGCTCCAACTTTTCTTCAATCGGTTCCTGTACCCCCTTTGGTGACTTGAGCCATTTAATGAGTGTGCGAAATAATTCTTCCGGTGCAATGGGTTTTGAAATGTGGTCATTCATGCCAGCGGCAATACATTTTTCTTTATCTTGCGCCATGGCATTTGCTGTCATGGCAACAATGGGCAGATCGTGAAATTTAGGATTTTTACGAATTTCTATCGTTGCATTCACGCCATCCATGACAGGCATTTGCATATCCATAAGCACAATGTCGTAATTTCCCATCGCAATCATATCAATAGCCTCTCTACCATCGTTTGCGATATCGACGCTAAACCCTTCACTCGACAGCAATCCGATTGCCACCTCTTGATTGAGTTCATTATCTTCAACAACCAATATAGACGCGCCACGTTTAGTTCTTAAAGTATCTACCACGTGTGAAAAAGAATAATAATCGGGCAATTCTTCGTTTGAGGTTTCGCTTTCATTAGACATTTCACCAAGTAAACGCATGGTGGTATCAAACAAAACAGACGCGCTGACCGGTTTCATTAAAATATCATCTAAATTTGCCAATTCCATTGCCTTTAAAACTTCTTCACGCCCGTGTGCTGTAACCATCACAATATGAGGCACAACAGTTAATGTCATTTCTCGAATCGCTTTTGCTGTTTCTGACCCATCCATATCAGGCATAAACCAATCAATGAAAACAATTTCATAAGGCTCTCCCTTCTCTGACGCTATTTGAAGAACGTTAAGCGCGTCTTTACCACTATATGTTTCCGTGACGCTCAACCCCATATTAGATAGCATCGATTCTAAAACATGACGCGCAATTTGGTTATCGTCAACCACAAGCACATGACGCCCTTTTAGGTTTTTAGGTGGAGAGAGTTTACGCATTTTTTTAGTGGCTTTTTTCAGTCGAACTGTAAACCAGAAAACACTGCCTTTACCTAGCTCACTTTCAACGCCTACGTCCCCTCCCATCAAATTTGCGAGTTGCTTAGAGATAGAAAGTCCTAAACCACTCCCCCCATATTTTCGACTGGTGGAGGTATCGGCTTGTTGGAAAGATTGAAATAACTTCGCTTTACCCTCTTCACTGAGTCCAATACCCGTATCACTCACACTAAAACGTAAAAATAAATCGTTATCCGTTTCTTCGAGAATGTTAACGCAAATAATAATTTCGCCTTGCTCAGTAAATTTTACCGCGTTATTAGCATAATTAATTAACACCTGCCCTAAGCGTAGCGGATCGCCTTTTAGATAAAGCGGCAAATTTTCATCGATATCAAAAATAAGCTCCAAATCTTTATCACTGGCTTTTTCTGCAATAAGATTTACCACATTGGAGAACACTTTTTCGACTTTAAAATCCACCTCTTCAATCACCACCTTGCCCGCTTCAATTTTAGACAAATCTAAAATATCATTGATAATGCCGAGTAGATGCTGACTAGAGCCTTGAATTTTTTTAATATAATCACTTTGCTTGGGCGTTAACGCTGTTTTGGCAATTAAATGGGAGATACCAATAATCGCATTCATCGGTGTACGGATTTCATGGCTCATGTTTGCCAAAAAGTCGGATTTTAATTGCGCCCCTTCCTCGGCAATTTGCTTGGCTTTATGAAGGGCTTCTTCGGTTTGTTTTTGTAGCGTAATATCGCGCACCGATACGCAAATGAACTCTTTGTGTTTTGCATTAGGTAAACGACTCAACCCAATTTCGACAGGAAAAATACTGCCATCTTTACGAGCGCCTTTTACAGCACCTTCCAAGTAAATTTTATCACCGGTTCTTACATAGCCTTCAGCCATGAATTTTGCCCGCATGTTAGGGTGATTGTGTCGTATATTCATAGGAACGAGCCGATCAACATTTTGCCAAAGGAGCTCCCCAAATTCATAACCAAAAATTGCTTCAGTTCGCTTATTGCATAAAACGATAATCCCTTCGGCGTCCACCACAAGCATCCCATCAGGTGACGATTCCACAATCCCACGAAACCAATTTTCCGTTTCCTTGAGTTCAGCTTGCTGGGCTTCTAGTTCAACCGTTTGCTCTTCAAGTAACGCCGTTTGTGTCTCCATGCGGGTTGCTTGTTGCTTGGTTTCCTCAAGCAATGCGTGCGTTTTGAGATTGTGGTCGAGGATTTCCATGCTCATTGCCACCGTTGGCATCAATGCGTCAAGTAACGCTTTTTGCGCATCTGTAAACACTTTAAACGATGCAATTTCAATGACGCCAACAAGCATATCAATATGCAGTACAGGACGCACCATGAGATTTTGAGGGATTGCTTCACCCAGTCCAGAGCCAATTTTGATGTAATTGTCAGGTAAACTCGTTAGAATGATACTTTTTCGCTCAAATGCACATTGCCCAACCAGCCCCTCTCCTAGGGCAATCACTCGATTCAGTTGAGTATATTCACCGCATCCATATCCGCCAAGAAAATGTAGATGGTTATCGCTAAAGTCATAAAATGCGCCATAGCCAGCATCGACAAGTGGACATAATGCGGACATGAATTTTTGTGCAAATTCAGGAAAATTATTGATTTGATGGAGTTCAATAGAAATATTTGCATAGCTTTCTTTTATCCAGCGCTGCGTAGCCATGTGCTGACATTCAGACTGCAGCACCACAAATGCACGCGCAATCGTTCCAATTTCATTTTTGTACACCGTGTAGGGAATTTCACTATCCAAGTTACCCGAAGCCAATTCTTCAATGGCGGTTTGTAAATTTTTAATTGGTTTGGTGATGGAGCGACCAATAAAAATGCCGGATAATCCTGCCAGCAATAAACCAAAAAACATCATCCAAAGTGACACATTTTCACTGTTTTTACGGGCATCTTTGAGTGATTGAGCCGCACTGAGCGCTTGCGCTTCTTTATTTTGAATTAACGTGGTTAATATCGCGTCAGTCTTGGTTATCGTTTCAATAAAATTGCTCTGTGCTAATAAAGCAAGTATGTCGCCATTGACGTTTGTTTTAGCTTGATTATGCAAAATAAACGCGTTGATTTGCTCAATATTACGCTGATATTTTCCAAATATAACGTCAAAATCGGCTAAAAGTTTTTTATCGCTATCGAGAATCATTAATTCACGAGAAATAATCATTTCTTCTTGCACAGAAGAAATAGCTTTATCAATATCCTCCTGCGCTTTTGTGCGAATAGCGTTACTTACATTAGGTAAATTAGATAAATTGCCTTTAATATGCGCAAGATGAATACCCGCCTCTTTTAGATGCGAAATACCAAGAAGATAATTTTTGTAAATGGTGTTTGTTTCATCACTGAGTGTTTTGATGTTGCTAATGGCGTTAAATCCAATAAATAGCATAATCAGCAGACCATAACCGATAGCCAAAAATAACTTAATTTTCAGCGATTTTTTTTCAAGAGCAGAGATAAATCGTTGCATGTTATGATCCTATAGCGAAGAAAGACAGCGTTCCAAAATAAAAATATATCAACATTCCGCAATTATTGTATGATTGACGCTGGATTCTATCATTTATAGTCGGTGAGTTAACTGAAAGAAATGCGTTGAGTACCACTTTTATTTTCGCTCGGCGTTTGTGCATAATAAACGCTACATAGCAATTGCCATGCGTTTAGCGCCTTTAAATTGGCGTTATTATTTAGTAGTACCGGTCAACGAAATAATGGCAACCACACGGCAGCTATTTATCAATTTGCTCGAAATGATTTTAACGATTGGTATATTGAATGCCATTTTTACATTTACTTTCGCAGGGCGAATTGTCACAAATCGCATCAACATATTGGCGAATGCAATGGCAATTTATGCCAAAAGCCATAGCGGACGAGTTGCCAATAAATTACCGGGTCATGATGAAATATCGCAACTTGGTGTCGTCTTTGACAAAATGGCAAATGAAATTGACGATAATATAAACGCATTAAATTACAAGAGTGAATTATTGCAAAGTACGTTCAATATCAGTCCAAATGGTTATTTAGTGTTTGATAATCAACAGAAAGTGTTGTTTGCTAATGAATCGATTGGGCAAATAATAGGCTGTTCTCTGGAAGACGTATCCAACATGTCCGCGCACACATTTTGGACGCACCTCGCTACGCAAACGAAGTTTCCTTCTTGCGTGCTGCCTGAGCAACATACGGATTTTTTCCGTATCGATTTGAACAAACCACGCTATACAACGCTACTTTGCAAAATGTCAGACATTCATCTTCCAGATGGTGATTTATGGGGAAAACTGTATTTTTTCCATGACATTACAAAAGAAGAAGAATCTAATCGAATTAAAAATGAATTTTTAGTGCATGCAACGCATGAATTGCGCACGCCATTGACGACTATTCATGGTTATTCGGAATTATTAGCCAGTGATTTAATTCCTCTCGCCATGCAGCCTGAAATCATTCACAACATTTATGCGCAATCGACGTGGTTAACTTGCGATGATAAATGAATTACTTGATTTGAGCCGCATTGAAGAGCGTGCTGGACGTGGATTTGATATTGTACTCTACTCGCTAAATGATTTATTGCTTGAAGCGTTAACAGAATTTGATGTACCTATCGGCAGAAATGACATTATCGTTTCCCCATTTTATTGAATATTCATATCAACGTGGATAACGTTAAATTTAAACAAGTGATACACAATCTCTTGGATAATGCGTTTAAATATTCACCAAAAGGTAGCGATGTGTCACTTCATGTTCATGAATATGAAAAAATGGTTGAGATTGAAATTGCCGATCAAGGCATTGGCATGAGTGAATCCGACATGGCTTATGTCTTTGAGCGCTTTTTTCGTGTCGATAAATCGGGAAACATTCCAGGTATTGGTCTTGGTTTGACGCTTGTAGAGGAAATTATACATTTTCTTAACGGTGATATTTGCATTGTCAGTCAACCGAATCAAGGCAGTCGCGTATTATTCGTTTCAATATCGAATAAAAAACTGGGGCATTGCGCAACTAGACAATGCCCTTGAGTACGAATACTAAAGTATGATAATCAACACAAAAACGGCAAGTGCAACAATGCCATAAAATTGCGTTTCATTACTTTCTTTAAATGCAATGATAGATGCCATTAATCCGTTTTTTGATTCGCTGGCATCTTCATGATGATGCGGTGTATCAACATGCTCGTGTAACGCTGATGCCATTAACGCTTCATTTTTTTCAGTGCTATCAATCACAACTTCTTCGTGAACGGTTGCAATCGGTTCTTCATGATTCACAGCCACAACTGTTTCTTCGTGCTCTTTCTCTACTGCTAAAGCAACAGATTCTTGGCGTTTGGGTGCTTTTTTATTGGATGTTTTTTTTACCGGTGGTTTATTAGCCGCGGTCTGATTAATTTTTTTTCGACTCATAATTGACTTATCCCAAATATAGTGTTCGCGTTGTTATTGTTATTTTTGACTGCACTCCAAATACAATGAGTACCCTCCGCATTCTACGCCCTTTAATTTTAAGGTAAAGAGGCGTTCTTCACAATCATGCCGTATTTGCCGTTTTTTTCTGAAAAAAAATTTAATTTTTCTATTCTATAGCCGATAAGTGTTCGACAAGAGGTTATCAAAATAACGCAATTGCACATAACAAACAACGTTGTTTTCACCCTGATGTTATTTGTTTATGTAATACAACGTTTTTTTACTTTGAGATACTTTTTGTAGATAAATTATTCCGCGAGATATCTAAATACTTAATGGCTTTTATATGAAAATGGAATCAAATATGGCTTCATCAAATTTAAGGTAACAATGAAAACATTAGATATCTATTTTTTAACAAAAGGGGATTGATATGATTAGTAGTGCTTTAGGTATTCCAACCATTACACAAGTCATTCGCGCAATAAACAATCCACAGCCAGTTAACATCAATGTTGGTACTGCCAACGTAGAAGCGGCTAGCGTCGGATCAGCTTCTGCAGGCAGTGCTAGCTCTGGTGGTGATTGTGCATCATGTGGTGGGTCATTTAGCGCAACCGCTTAAAATGATCAAAATTTAAGCCTTGAATGTTTACAAAGCATTCAAGGCTTTTTTAATTAATTAAAAATGGCACACTGATTCATGCTGATCAAATCCAAGTGTATCCAACTCTGTTTTAGGGTGTAAAAATCCTTCGATGGGCGCTGAAGCCACAAAGGAACGTGGTGCGACAAGCAAAAGCGATTGCCGTAATTGCCCATCCCAAGGTCGAAATGAAAGTGGATTACCTTTGTAGCCTTGAAGTGTAAATTGTGGACTGCGTAGATAATTATTGATAACCTCTACCTCATTGGATTTAGTGCGCGTTGCCGCCTCACCAATCGCACGAACGGCTAAATACGAACCATAATCTTGCTCCTCCATTGGACGCTTTGCCAGTGATTGAAAACGATTTTGAATTTGCGCAGCACCCCACTGTTCATGTGTATGATGCCATGCACTTGCGATAAGTCCCTGCGTCCCAACAATAGGTCGTGCTAACCATGTTCGATACTCTAAGTATTCAGCAAATAATCCTTGTTCATCAGCAACCACTAACACATCATAATCATCTGTCTGCGTGAAAACAGCGACATCCGATTGTGCACTTTTTCGTGCGTCAAAGGTATGTTCCCATTTTTTTTCTGCCACAATTTTAGTGCCAAAACGTTTTGCCGCTCGCTTGAGTGAATTTACAAATAACGCATCTTCAGGCGTTGTTCCACTTACTAAAAACCATTTTGTCCAACGTTTTTTCAATAAATACTGTGCAAGCGCATCCGCTTTCATGGCTCGACTAGGCAGTAAATGTAGCGTATTTTTTTTACATTGTTCACCACGCAGTAAATCGTCTGTTGTACCAGTATCAAAAAGCAAAATCGGTTTATCTGCCGCCAAATCTGAAATAGCAAGTGTATTTTTTGCATTTAAATTGGTCACAACATAGTTAAATTTTGTAGCAATTTGCGTTGTAAATGTATCAGCCACATCACCCTCTTCAGGCACAATAAAAACGTGAAGAACGAATTGTTGATGGGTAAATTCGCCTGTCGTATTGTTATCGGCAATAGCAAGTTGAGCACCTGTTGAACCTTTTTCACTAATAAAAGGATCTAAATTTGAAAGCATTTCTGTCGGTTGCACTTTTTTCTGTGTTAAATACGCAATAGAAATCGTTTGAACCGTTGACGGTGTTGAACTCGCTGCTTTCTTTGTTGCGAATACTTGTGAACTGATTAATGTGGACGTAAAACCAATGAGTATCAAAAAATAAAGGGGTATTTTCATATAGTGTAGAGTAAGAAGAGTTAAAAATAAAAAAAGGCAACCATGAATGATTGCCCTTTCTTTTGTTTTTATGTTTGATGATGACTTATTTTAATTTCAACGCAATAAAAACAGGATTACCTTGACGTTGAACAAGCAAGGCAATCGAAACACCTGTGGGAAGTTTTTTCACCGTACGGTCAAAGTCCGCTAAATCACGCACAATGGTGTTTTGAATGCGTAAAATAACATCACCACGCTGCATACCTGCTTCACGCGCCGCTCCTTTGCCAACGTCTTGAACTAACACACCATTGTGTGGAATTTGTAATAATTGACGTTGTTCACCTGTAAGATCAGATACCGCAATACCTAATTGATTTGCCGGTGATTTGCTCGAAGGACTTTTTGTAGACGCTAATTTGTCGTCTTCTTCTGGTAGCGCACCAACCGTGAAATGCAACGTGCGTAGCTCGCCTTGACGAATCAATTTGATTGTAGCGGATTCATTGATGGGCGTAATACCAACCATGGGCGGTAGATCAGCAGAATGATCAATAATCTGACCATTAAATTCTGTAATAACGTCACCAATTTGAACGCCTGCTTGCTCTGCTGGTCCAGCAGGAATCTCCTTCGCAACCAAGGCACCTTGTGGTTTTTTCATATTGAAGGATTCAGCCAACTCACGCGTCACGTCTTGAATTTGAACACCTAACCAACCGTGAGCAGCTTTGCCTTTGAGCTTAATTTGCTCAACAATATTCATGACAACATCCATGGGTATGGCAAACGACAATCCCATGAAGCCACCTGTACGGCTGTAAATTTGAGAATTAATCCCAACGACTTTACCATCCATATTAAATAAAGGTCCCCCAGAATTTCCAGGATTGATGGCCACGTCCGTTTGAATAAAAGGCACATAATTACCACCAGGTAAACTACGCCCTTTCGCGCTCACAATTCCAGCGGTGACCGATTGCTCAAAGCCAAAGGGTGAGCCGATAGCGAGCACCCACTCACCCACTTGTAATTTATCAGGCGCACCAATAGTGACTACAGGCAAATCATGCGCTTCAATTTTCAAGACTGCCACATCAGTGCGTCCATCAGAACCAATGAGTCTAGCATTTAATTCACGACGATCGGAAAGTTTAACGACAATCTCATCCGCATCTTTGACTACATGATAGTTAGTTAGTACATAACCATCTGATGAAATAATAAAACCTGAACCTAGTGACCGTGCTTCTCGTGGCATATAACCGCCACCGCCGCCTTGACCTTGCTGCTGCTCGTTGAATCGACGAAATAATTCTTCTAATTCAGGCGGCATTGAGCCTTCTGGAAATGCAGGCATATCTGCCCCATTTTCTGCTCCAGCAGGAAGTGCTTTTTGTGTGGTGCTGATATTAACCACTGCACCACCGTTTGTTTTCACCATTTCGGTAAAATCAGGTAACTGCGCAAATGCTTGCAAATTAAAAAAACTTAACAAAAATAGACTAAAAAACCAGACGCTGGCTCGACTACGCATAAACTCTCCATTTTTCTAACGCATTGAAAAGAGTTATTATCGTTCCACGATACGCAAATCTCAAGACAAGACGCAGGAGAATAAATTGAAAAATGCAAAATGTCCGGTGAAGCACAATCTTGTGGCAACGCTAGCACAACTACCTTATATTCCAAATTGCATCTATATTGGCTACAGCGGTGGCATTGATTCACACGTTTTGCTTAATGCTTGCGCCTTATTACCTAATATCAAATCCAAAATTATCGCTGTTTATATCCATCACGGTCTACAACCACAAGCTGACGCGTGGGCGGTACATTGTCAAAAAACGACTCAAAATTTAGGTATAACGTTTCTAACATACGCGGTGAATGCGGAGCATAAAGTAGGTGAGAGTCCCGAAGAGGCGGCTCGCAACGCGCGTTATGCTGTATTTAAGCAATTAGTCAATGAAAATGACGTGTTACTGCTTGCACAGCATCAAGAAGATCAACTTGAAACGGTGTTATTGCAACTTTTTCGCGGGAGTGGTTTGCGTGGACTGGCAGGCATGCCTCAAGAAATAACGTTTAGTGCTGGCACAATGTTGCGTCCACTGCTTTGTGTAAATAAAAAATACATTCACCATTATGCTCTAACGCATGGTTTACAATGGATTGAAGATCCGAGTAATCACGATACGGTGTATGATCGTAATTTTTTGCGTAACGAGATTATTCCCCTCTTAAAAATGCGTTGGCCTTCCCTTGATAAGACAGTGTCGCGCTCTGCGACACATTGCGCTCAAGCAGAAGCGTTTATAGCGTCAATGGCTCAAGTCGATTTGCATCATGTGCTGGATAAAGTAGATCATTCCATTGAGATAGCCGCACTGCAAACCTACACACATACACAACAGTGTTTTATATTACGTGAATGGTTTGAGCTGCTTAATATGAAAATGCCTTCACAAAATACCATTAAGCGTATTTTTAACGATGTGATTGACGCAAAAGACACGCATTCACCACAACTTAAGTTAAATCACATCACGCTGCGACGTTATCGTGGAAAATTAATCGCGTTGAGTTACGAGAATCATACCGTTGAGCCTTGTGAATGGCTCAATAAAACCCAACAACTGGTCTTGTCAAACAAAAAAGTATTAACGCTTATGCCTGCGGCATCGGGTATTGCGAAAAAGCGTTGGGATGATGCGTGTGTGACCATAAAAACGCGTCAAGGAGGCGAAAAAATACGGTTGCCACACCGCCAAGGTCAACATGACTTGAAAAAATTATTTCAAGACGCCACTATACCGCCATGGCTGCGTGATGTTATGCCGTTAATTTACTTAGATGGTCAATTAGCCGCCGTTGGGAATTTATGGATTGCTGCTGAGTTTTATACGGAAACCGATTTAGCTTACGGCATTTCATTGGAATAAACGCCAAAAATGGCGTAAGATTCGCGCTGTGAAATCTGCGATATGTTCGCACCACATTTCGTTTACTTATAATGGAATTCAATAATTTTATGACCAACAAAACCCGTATTTTTGTAAATAGTCTCGTTTTAATTTCACTCGCATTGAGTGCGGTTTCAACTGCAGAGGCAAAACGTCTTGGCGGCGGTAATTCTTTTGGCAGTAAACCTTCATACAGTGCGCCCTATAGTCGCTCGGCATTACCCCCCTCTGCGCCAGTTGCGCCTGCACCTGTCGTACCTAGCCGCCCAGCTCCGGTGTATCAGCAACCAGCCCCTGTGCAAAACAATACCTCTGCATGGAAAGATCGCGCGATGGGCGCGGCAGCGGGTTTAGCGGTAGGCGGGTTAGTTGGCTCGATGATGAATAACGGTACTGAACAACATCAAGTGCCCATGCAAAATCAACAAGGTTATGCGCAACAGCCTCAAGGTTACGCGCAAACACCCATGCAACCCCAAGGGTATGCGCCTGCGATGAATCAAGGCTCGACTAATTCTGGCGGTTTTGGCTTATTTGGTTGGCTACTCATTGCCGGTCTTGGCTATGGTGCTTATCGTTATTTTTCATCTGACAAAAAATCAACATCACCAACGACAAATAACGACTACAATTATGCGACCGCATCGGCAAATGAAGGTAATTCAGCCGGATTTGATACCGATTTATTGTTTAGAAAAAGTGATACTAACGTAGCTTCTTCAACGGTAGAGTTGGCAAAATCCATGCCGACGAATGTGCCAATGGGATTTGATAGTCATGCGTTTTTGCAGGATGTCAAACATCGCTATACTTTACTTCAAAAAGCATGGGATGAACGTGATTTTGCTGAAATTCGTGGTTTAACATCCGATAAAGTGTTCGCAGAAATTCAAGAACAACTCAAAAGCTCTACTGAAGTCAATAAAACCGATATTTTAAAATTAGATGCCGAAATTTTAGAAGTTCGTGAGTTAACGACTGAACTGGAAGCGGTGGTTTTATTTGATACCATTATGCGTGAATCTGAACATGAGCATCCCAATCAAGTGCGTGAAGTGTGGCATTTTGTGAAATCAAAATCGGGTCTGCAATCACATTGGATTCTTGATGGTATTCAGCAATTAGCTGATTAGTGTTCATTTATCCTCAATGCGTAAAAAAAGCCGGTTAAATGCCGGCTTTTTTGTAATAGTATGTATCTATTCATTCTAAACCGATAATTTGCCCCGTTTCATCAAAAAAAACCGTGACATTTTGTTGCTGTTGAAAATGCCCTATTTGCATTTTATCCACATGATAAAAATCAGACATTTCTTCAACCGTGATTCTTTTTGTTGCCGCGGGTAGTATACGTCTACGGCGAAATTTGCGTATTAACACCCAAACGCACCACACAACACCTAAAATTATTAACGTGCCAACGTAAATTTCCATTAATTCAAGCAAGCTTTTATAACCGCCAAACCAGCGCATTTCATTGATGACATTATAGTCACCGCGCAGCCAATTAATTAACGTGATAATGGGAAATAACAAATATCCCCACATCATCCAACAAATGACAGTAATACCCACGCCACTAATACGTTTTGATACGCTTTGCCGTTGCGGTGCGTTGATAATATAGTCTTTCATATTTAGCGCAACCCTCTATCGACGGTGACCCAAACAGCGCGTTGCCCACGTTTCTTTTTAATCGCTCGAACCGTGCCAACGATAGTAGTACCAACGTTCATCAACCAATACACAATAGGATACCAAACCATCCAATAATAATATCGACCAACACCTCCCGTTTGCGATTCATAACGCGAATCAATGGCAAGACTCACACCAAATTGAAGTAAACAGGTAATACTCAACAGCATACTCGTCCAACTTGGACTTAAATCACGTAGCGATTCACTGGTTGTTGATGTTAATAAATCAAAGGGAGCGTAAATTAAATGCACTAAAATTAAAAATGCCCACGTCACACTAATTAAGCATTCGCTATATAAAAGCCACATACCCCGTGAGGGCCAACGAAATAGCGCGTTAAAATAACGTAGCAACACCTCACTTCCCCCCTGTGACCAGCGAACACGCTGTAACCATAACCCTTTTAATGTTTCAGGCATAAGCACCCAGCACAGTGCATTAGGCTCAAAGTGAATCGTCCAACCCGCCAACTGCAGCTTCCAACTAATATCAATATCTTCGGTAATCATATCATTGCTCCAATAACCAACATTGTGCAATGCTGTTTTACGGAATGCGGCAATAACGCCTGATACGGTAAATACCTTACCATACGAGCGTTGAGCACGCTTGATCATGCCGACAATTGCCGAAAACTCCCCGACTTGAATTCGCCCCAGTAATGTTGACCGATTGCGAATACGCGGGTTGCCTGTGACAGCACCGACATTGGGATTGTCGACAAAATGACGAACCATCCAGCGTGTTGCATCAGGGGAAAGCAGCGCATCGCCATCAATACAAATTAAAATCTCGCTTTTTGCCAGTAATGCTGCCGTGCGAAGTCCCATCGCTTTGCCTTGATTAGTATGCAAATTGATTACACGCAAATTTGCATATTTCGCCGCAAGCTCATGCAAAATTTCAAGCGTATTATCTTTACTCCCATCATTAATAGCGATAATTTCAAAATTAGGGTAATTTTGTTGTTGCAAAATACCGATGGTTTCGCGCACGTTCTCCCCTTCGTTGTAACAAGGAATGAGAATAGACACGGGTGGAAAATCCTTTTCACTTTCAAAATTAGGCAGTGGCACTGTTTTCCATTCATAGCGTAAACAAAAAATAATCGCCCCAAACATCCAAATATACGCCATAAAAAGGGGATAATAATAAATAAATTCTTCAATACATTTATCAATAGGCGACCACCACGCCATAAAAAGTTGCCACGATTGCAGCATGGGAGATAATTGAGATAAAAAATTCATGAAATTATTGCAAGTTAGGCAAAGAAAAATGGTGTTTTAAATCGTCCAATGGCGGCTGATTTTCATAAACATTGTCTGGATAATAACCAATGTGCTTTGCGCCTAGTTTTTTAAGTAAATTTAATTGTTCAACAAAAACATCACTAGGAATCTTTTGCTGTGTTTTCCAATTCACCGATTGCAATTCAAATACCGTTTTATTGAGTCCTTCTGGTTCTTTTGCGGCTGCTTTGACTAAATCGGTTAACCATTGAGTCGGATTTTTAGCTTCTTCCATAAACGGCATAGCTTCAATGGCAACGTAATCATAATGCGCTAAAAAAGACTTAAATGATTGTGCAAACCATTCTTCACTGTAAGGCTCAAGTAAAGGCAGTGCATAAAAATTGCGTGCTGTCTGAATTGCGGGACGGTTAAAACGCACACGATTCGTCAATTCATCGGTAAATTGTCCTATCAATTCTGTTTTATGTTTTGCCCACTCTAAGCGACTTTGGCTCGTTGCATGCAGTTTAGTAAAATCATTTGATAATCCCCACACTTCTTTGCCGTATGCAAGTGCGGTAGGCGAAACATCTTCATAATCCGACAAAATACCATCATCATGAAATAAAATGCCATCAAAGTTGCAATATTTACCTAAATCTTCGTAAATTTCCGCGACAAATTCACGAGCCTGTGCATTAAAAGGCGACAGACGTTTATAAATATGACTGGATTCTTGCGCTTTACCTTCACGCCATTCTTGTACATACCATGATTTATCAATATCTTCATTTTGATAGGCAAATATGGGCAGCCACGCATAAACACGCACCGCCGCCCGTTTTTTTAACTGCCATGCAACACGATTAAATAAATCTTGACGCACAGGCATGTGACGATTGGGGAAATACAATGCCTCTGCATTGCCATCACCATCTGGATCAGCGTATGCTTGTAGATAAACGGTGTTGATGTGCATATCTTTAATACGTTGCACGACACTACCAATATTTTTTTCAGTTTGCTCAGGATCCTTATCGTATAAGTAATCCAAATCCAAATGTGCAACGCGTACGTTTTGCTCAACCCGTAGACCGGTCATAATTTCAGCAAATTTTTTAATCCCTGGGTCATCAACAATAATCATTCGACGGACTGCGCTCAAATTTGCAAGCGTATTACTACCATCAACCAGCCCCATGGTCATTATCATGCCGGCTTCTCGTGCAGCAGCAACACTAATTTCATTGTATTCACCGTAAGGCCACACCATCACGCGAGGGCGAATACCGGCATGTTGAAAAATAAAATCCGCGCTTTTAAACATCTCCTCGCGAATACGCGCACGATATTGCTCCTCCGTTTCATAAACGAGCATAGGATCATCATAGAGTCGTGTTACGGTTGCCGCCTGTGTATTCCCTTGTGGATTCCCCACAATACCGGTATGAAAATCATAAGTATGCGATGCAATTTCCACGAGTCCAGATTGAACTACTTCACGCACTTGCGTCCAATTCATCAAAGGCTTACCTGGATCATCAGCAGTGACTTGACCATCCATCCATTTACCCACTAACGCCACCGTAGCAGGGTAGTGATATTTTTTTAATAACGGAAATACTTTCGTATAAAAACTCAGATACCCATCATCAAAGGTCAATAAAATCGCTTTATCTGGCAGAATTGATTTACCTTCTGCAGCGTCTAAAACCGCTTGAACACTCACAACGTTATAGCCATTTTTTTTAAGCCAAACAAATTCATCTTCTAAAAAATGTTTATTGACCTCCATGCGATCAAAAGGAGGAACTACGTCTTCTTCGTCAATAATATCGTGATAATTGAGAGCTAAAAAATGACCATTACTACCATAGGCAAGTGAACTAAAAGAAAAACTCAACATAAACAAAAATGAAGCGAGTTTTGAGGAAGTAAATAATTTCATTTTGGCGCACTCAATTCTAAAAGGTGACGAGAATTATTAATCACTGGCGGCAAACCTCCCGATGTATTTGGCATAGAGTGAGGCTTACTGCTCGCATTGGATTTACTGTTGTTTTTGGTATTGTTGCTGGATGTAAAATCAGCATCCTCGTCAAGTAAATCAATATCACTTTCATCAGACACACCGTCATGTACTAAATAATCACGGCGCTGTAGATAGGCATTTTTGATAAAACCATAACGATCACCTGCTGACGCTTCATTGACCATTTTTTCTGTTGCCATAAGTCCAGCACGCGTATTGGTCACCTCCAATGCGCTCAACCCCGTTGTTGCCGCAGTGACAGCAACACCACCACCAAAAATAAAGGTATAGTTAAAGGGATTAAGCAGCGCATCACCAAGCAACCCAACCGCTTCACGCGGTGAGCTCGGTCCAACAAATGGCAACATTAAATAATCACCTGAAGGTACGCCCCAAAACCCTAACGTTTGCCCAAAATCTTCATTATGTTTAGGTAAATCAATCATTTGTGCAACATCAAATACGCCTAACCCCCCAGCGGTGGTATTGACAACAAATCGACTCATATCCATACTGCTCTGCGTGATTTTAAACTGTAATAAATCATTTACCGCAACACCAATATCATCAATATTACTAAAAAAATTGGTCACGCCTTTTTCAACATCGGGTGACGTGACTGACATATACCCCTTCGCCATAGGCTTTAAAACCGCTGCGTCAACATCTTCATTAAAAGAGAGCATTTGACGATTCCATTTTTCAAATTTGTCCGTTTTTTTGGGCGCGGCTTCTTTTTTTATATTAGAGGGTGTTGCGCAAGCAACGGTCATCAAGACAGAGACTGTCGTCAAAATTTTCCGTAAATTCATAAGCTAAAGTAAGCGAGGGGGAAAGGAAAGTTTGTTTATTGTTGCATATTTTACGAGTTTCTTGCGTTGCGTTATATCAAACAATTGATCAATTACCAATATCCATTTGTTCTTGTAACGCCATCCAAGTCTGCTCCGCCTCATCTAGGGCTTTATCAACGTGTATTTTGCGCTCTAATACATCACGCAAACGCTCCTTTTCGCTATCTGCGTAAATATCGCTTTGGGCTAATTGCAATTCTAATTCACGCTGCTTCGCATGGTATTTCTCAACCGCAGATTCCGCTTTTTTGAGTGCATCAAGTAGCGGTTTTTGTTTTTGACGACGTTCTGCATCAAGTTTGCGCTGATCTTTGCGTGAAACGACTTCTATTTTATTATTCGTATCCTGCGTATTTGCTATCGACTCATTTTGGCGTTTTTGATCGTTAAGTAAAGCGCGATAATCATCAAGATCACCGTCAAAAGGTACCACTTTCCCATGACTAACAAGTAACAAGGTATCTGTTACGGAGCGTAAGAGATGCCGATCATGCGAAACAACCACTATCGCGCCTTGAAAATCTTGCAACGCAACACTTAACGCGTGGCACATATCTAAATCTAAGTGATTTGTTGGCTCATCGAGTAATAATAAATTCGGATTTTGATACACCAACAGTGCTAATACTAAACGCGCTTTTTCACCACCTGAAAACGGTTTTACAATGTCGACAACTTTATCGCCACAAAAATCAAATCCACCTAAAAAATTACGCAGTTCTTTTTCGGTCGCTTGTTTGTCAATTTGCTGAAAATGCCAAAGTGGACTTTCATCGAGATGTAATTGCTCAAGTTGATGCTGAGCAAAATATCCCATATTAAGCGTTTCAGCTTCACGACGCTCACCTAGTAGGGGCGTTAATTCACCCGCTAATGTTTTCAATAAACTCGACTTCCCTGCCCCATTTGACCCCAATAAACCAATTCGATCACCTGCCGCAATACGCAAACTGACGTTAGGTAAAATGATTTTGTCACTGTAGCCTATCGATACCTCATCGAGGGTGAGCAATGGATTTGGCATTTTTTTAGGTGCTGGAAACACAAAATTAAATGGTGAATCCACATGCGCCATAGCAATCAATTCCATGCGCTCTAACGCCTTAATACGACTTTGTGCTTGCCTTGCTTTGGTGGCTTGCGCTTTAAAACGCGTCACAAAACTTTGAATATGGGCAATTTCACGTTGTTGCTTTTGATAGGCGGTTTGTTGCTGTGCTAATTTTTCCGCACGCATACGCTCAAAATCAGAATAATTCCCCGTATAAATATCCGCTCTGCCTTGCTCAATATTAACAATGTGATCGGTAATCGTGTCGAGAAAATCACGGTCATGTGAAATCAAAAGTAGCGTACCGGTGTAATAACCAAGCCACTCTTGAAGCCATAATACAGCATCTAAATCTAAATGGTTTGTTGGTTCATCAAGCAGCAATACATCTGAGCGACACATTAACGCTTGCGCTAAATTTAAACGCATTCGCCAGCCGCCTGAGAATGAATTGACGGCTTGCTGCATTTTGGGCGCAGTAAACCCCAACCCATCAAGCAGACGCGCTGCGCGTGATGCCGCACTATATCCGCCAATCACATCAAGAGCGGCATGCAATTCAGCTTGTTTTAAACCATCGTGTGATTGCTCTGCTTCTTTTAATTGCGCTTCGAGTTGACGCAATTCAACATCCCCATCCATCACATAATCCAGTGCGCGACACTCAACAGCAGGCATTTCTTGCGCAACATGAGCAACCGCTAAATTAGGTGGCATACTAAAATCACCCTCATCAGCGTGCAATTCACCTCTCACCATCGCAAACAAGCTGGACTTTCCCGCGCCATTCGCACCGGTGAATCCAATTTTTTGTCCATTATGAAGGCTAAATGTCGCATTTGAAAATAAAACACGCGCACCACGGCGTAGGGTAATGTTCCTAAAATTTAGCATAGTGTATTACGACGCTCTATCAATCATTTTTTCTGCTTGCTTTGCAAAAGCGATAACGTCGCCTTTTTTAATTGTTTCCAATGGAATGACAAGCGCTGTATTTAATGAGATATAAATATAAACATAATGTTTACTGTATTCAACACGCACTAAATCTTCCCATAGCATTTTATGTTTGCCGCTAGGTGATTTTTCAAGTAAATAATTTGCTTGCGCGGGGTCAATAGTGAGTGTGTAAACACCAAACATCGCATTTTTTTCTTTAGCCGTATAATTAGTGAGAATTTGACGGCGTAAATCGAGCATCATCACTTTAGGCGATAGCCATCCCCAAAGTCCAGCAATAACAACAATGTAGGCGGCAGAATTTTTATCGCCATAATAAAAATAATAAAAACCGCCAATCAATCCCATCACAGCAGGTACTATCCAGCGATTTTTTCGGATATTGGCTTGGATCTCCTCATTTCGTGTAAATTGCACTTCATTAAAGTGGATTAAATCTTCTTCTCGGAATTCGTATTCAATTTCAAACATGATTATTTTTTATTTTTTTAATTAGCAGTATGATGTAAAGGAAACAGTCAACTAAAATAGATTAGTGCATCTTAATTTTAGCGTGTGTTGTACGTCTAAATAGATTCGATAGCGTCAACATAAGCGTACGAAAATATCCATGAATTGCAATTTGGTGCATTTTATAGAGTGATAAATACACAATTTTGGCAATAAAACCGCCAATACTCACCGATCCCATTAAATTCCCCATGAGATTGCCCACAGTGGTATATTTGCCAAGTGACACAAGTGAGCCATAGTCATAATAAACAAATTCAGCAGCACTGCCACCTTTTAAGCGATTGACTAATGTTTTTGCCAATATCGACGCTTGTTGATGAGCGGCTTGAGCGCGTGGCGGTACGTTTTCATCGTGACCATCCCAAACGCAAGCAGCACAATCGCCCATAGCAAAGATGTCATTATCATTGGTTTTTAAGGTTTTATCTACAATGAGTTGATTAATGCTGTTTGTATTTAGACCATCCAAATGACCAAGCCAATCAGGTGCTTTTATGCCTGCTGCCCATACTTTCATTTGTGCTTCAATGACTTCGCCATCGTGCGTCAAAATCGCTTCTTTGGTAATTTCTACCACGCGACGCCCTAATTTTAAATCAATACCCAATTTAATGAGTTGTTGTTGCGTTGCAATCGCTAAATTAGTCGGCAGTGCCGGCAACAGGCGATCGGCTGCTTCAATAATGGTGAGTGTCACGTTACTGGATTCCTCTAAGCCATAAACAGCAAGCAAATCGGTCACCTCATGCAATTCGGCAGAAAGTTCAACACCTGTTGCCCCTGCTCCTACAATGGCAATTGATAGCGGTTTTTCGCTCAATTTTGTCGCATGGCTTTTTATATATGACTCAACCAATTGTTTTTGAAATTTAAACGCTTGAGAAGTTGTATCTAAAAACAAGCAATGCTCATCCACACCCTTAATATGAAACGTATTACTAACACTACCAATAGCGATGACCAGCGTATCATAAGTAAATATGCGGCGTGGTATTAATTCTTCGCCTTGGTCATTTAAGGTTGGACTTACGAAGACTTCTTTCGTTTTTCTATTTAAGCCCTCCATGCGCCCCAAACGGAATCGAAAATGATTCCGATGCGCCTGCGCTAAATATTCAACCTCTTCAGCTTCATCCAACGTCCCTGCAGCGACTTCATGTAGAAGCGGTTTCCAAATATGGGTTGATGTTGCGTCAATTAATGTAATTTCAGCATTGCCTTTTTTGCCTAATTTACGTCCTAAATGCGTCGCTAATTCAAGACCAGAGGCACCGCCACCCACAATAACAATTTTATGTACTGTGTTATTTTTCATTATTATTTTCCTCAACGCTTTTATAAAAAATGCCATTGCTGACCATTATAGCGAAACATTACACATACGACGGATTTTGCTTTGTTTAATTTTATTCAATAAGCACTTTTGTTCTCGCAGGAATCTTGTCAAATAGCTCTAACACATCTTTATTTTTCATACGGATACACCCATGCGAAGCGGCCTCACCATTTACGAATTCATCAGGACAACCATGGATATAAATATAACGTGATGCAGTATGACAATTACCATAACGATTTTTCCCCTGCTCTACACCATCAAGCCACAAAATGCGAGTTAAAATCCAATCTCGATGAGGGTATCTTTTTGCTAATTCGGGCGTATAAATTTCTCCAGTTGAACGCCTTCCAACAAACACGGTTTGTATAGGCGCATCGTGTCCAATTTTAGCTCGAATACAATGCCAACCGCGTGGAGTGCATTCACTACCGCGAATTTCTCCCAATCCATTTTTAGCAGTTGAAATAGCATAAGTTTTTGTAATTTCATTATTTTTAATCAAATTCAATGACTGACTTTGAGTGATAATGTGTAAATAAAAATTCGAATTCATAATTTTAGTTGCATAAAGTAAAAATGTGTATATAATCTACCACATATTGCTGGTGTAGCTCAGTTGGTAGAGCAGCTGATTTGTAATCAGCCGGTCGCGGGTTCGAGTCCCATCTCCAGCTCCAATATAATCAAAGGCTTAGAGTAAAATCTAAGCCTTTTTTATTGCCTGAAATAAAAAATTTCCCCATTTAGTCCCAGTTAGCAATTTACATCTTGGTAAACATTGGTAGACAAAATATTTTTGGCATTTGCATATTGATTATGACCATTATGGAATTCAATGGTCAGTTAAGTATTCAATGCGCAACTATGTGAAACATAGTAGCATTAGCTTCGGTTGGGCATTGTTAATTAAATATAGATTCGATTTGACCATTCCATTTAAGCATTAGAAGCTGGACAGAATATTTAAGCATGACCTCGCTTTTGCTATAGCATTTTGATTTTCTGCGTAATCTAGC